>JAVHOZ010000038.1:0-18135 GCA_036170335.1 Candidatus Magasanikiibacteriota bacterium
GAGACGATATAAACAAACATTGTCTGATAATTAAAGTTCATTCAGATGAGTCGGGTAATCGCGGTAGATTTTGGCTTCCACCAAAAAGACATGCTCGAAAAAGGATTGCCGTTTAAAATATTTTCAAGTTTTGATGAAATATTGAAAGTGGCTAAGGAAGTGTAAAAACTTTACCAATGAAACAAATACATGGTATAATAACGTATAATATATATAGAAGACACTAAAAGAATATTTATGCGAAAAATAATGGTTTTTTTGTTGGTTTTAACGTTGTTATTACCACAGTTCGTCACTGCCCAAGCGGATTTTAATCCTCATTTTATTATTTCTGACAATGAAATGTTTGACTACCAAGGTTGGACTATTTCTGATATTCAAAAATTCCTCGAAGATAGAGGTAGCTATTTAGCCACCTACCAAGCTGAAGACCTGGCTGGAAACATGCGCACAGCCGCTGGCATCATCTTTGATTCCTCACAACTAAATCAAGTTAATCCAAAATATTTATTAGTCACTTTACAAAAAGAACAGAGCTTGATTACCGACGACTCCCCTGCCCAAAAACAATTAGACTGGGCTACCGGCTATGCGGTTTGTGATAGTTGTGATCGCAGTGATCCAAAAGTAGCTAAACACAAGGGTTTTGCCAAGCAAGTTGATGACGCTGGCGGTATTATGCGCTGGTATTACAATAACAAGGATGTTAATTCAATAGTAAAAAAGAAGAATTCCAACCTATCTATTGACAACATCGACGTAACACCTCAAAGTTGGGCGACCGCTTTTCTTTATACCTACACTCCTCATTTACATGGTAATAAAAATTTTTGGCGAATTTGGCAAACTTGGTTCAGTCAAAATTACCCAAATGGAACTTTGGTAAAACTGGATGATCCGACTTCAACTTCTACTGACGTTTGGTTGATTCAAGACGGTAAAAAGCGTAAGTTCAAAAACATGGCGGTTTTAATTTCGCGTGCTGATCCAAAAATGGTGATAAATATTCCGGAATCCGAATTAGCCAATTATGAAGCTGGGGCTGATATTTCATTGCCAAATTATTCTATTTTAAAAACAGAAACTAATAAATATTATTTGTTAGACTACGACACCTTACGTCCATTTGAATCGGAAAACACCGTAAAAGAACTTGGTTATTATCCAGATGAAACTATTGACGTTACTTCAACCGATTTACTCGGATATGCCAACGGTCCAGTAATCACCGCCTCTTCTACCGCCCCAACTGGTGTTATTTATCAAATCACCGATCTCAACAATAAATTATATTTTTTAAAAGATAATAATTTCTATCCAATTATTGAAAAAAATCTTCTCGCCGCTAATTACAACAATATTCCTATTGAAAAGCATAAAAGAAAAGACTTGGAGCAATTTCCAATTATCTATGCTGCCCCAATTATCAAAGATGGTCTACTACTAAAGGACGAAGAAAATGAACAAGTGTACGTTGTTGAACAACAAAAAAAACGTCTCTTGGCTGACGCCGATACTTTTAGCGCGATGGGATATAAAAAAGAAAACATTATTGCAGTAAACTTTAAAACTTTGATGACTATTCCAGACGGTGAAAAAATATTTTTAAATTCAAATTTAGTTAATTCTAAAGATAAATATTTGGGTGATTCCGAAACAACCATAAAAGATTTATACGGTTCAAAATTACCGGCTTATCTAATAGCCGAATATCCTAGCGGTCGTATTGTGACTGGCAAAAATGTTGATACTCAACGTCCGATGGCTTCTTTGACAAAGTTGGTAACCGCCCTTTCTGTAGTTAATGAAAAATATAAACCTGATTCAACCATTACCTATAGTAATAAAAAATATGGCGTAGAGGGTGGGAGTTTAAACATTAAAGATGGTGAAAAAATTAAAGTTGTTGACGCTTTTAACACTATGCTGGTAGGTTCGGCTAATAACACCGCCAGAATGTTGGTTCAAGCAACCGGATTAGAAGAAAAAAGTTTTGTTAAATTGATGAACAAAAATTTAGACACCTGGGGTATGGATAACACAAAAGTTGCTGATGTTACCGGTTTGGATGAAAACAACAAATCAACACCACGCGATTTATTAAAAATTTTTATTAAAGCCTTTAAGGATGAAAAAATCAAAACCGCTGTTGGAAAAACAAGCTATACTTTTAAAGAAGTTTTAAGCAAAGATAAAATAAAAACTCACACCATTAAAAATACCAACAAACTAGTAGAAAAAACCGGAAAAAATTATCAAATATTGGCTAGCAAAACCGGTTATACTGAAGAAGCTGGATCAAATTTAATCATGTTATTTAAAAACAATAAAGACAAAAAACAATACGTAATTATTACTATGGGGAATCCGGATTATAAAAATCGTTTTATTGAACCAAACAAAGTAGTAGAATGGATCGCCTCTAGCAAAACAATTCTTGCATTTAAACCTTAAATTATTAACAAAAACATATGTCGCTAGTTTACGCGGCTATTACTCCGCATCCTCCTCTACTAATTCCAAATATTGGCAAAGAGGCTTTGAAGAAATTAGAGAAAACAAAAATTGCCATGGAAAAATTGGAAGAAGAATTATATATAGAAAAACCAGATGTGCTAATTGTTATTTCTGCACATGGCAGTTTTTTTCCCGATGCTTTTACTATCAACGTCTGTCCTGAATATCACACTAATTTAAAAGAATTTGGTGACCTTACTACCAAACTTAATTTTAAAGGTGAAATGAATTTGTCGGCAACAATTAGAGAAAAAACCAAAGAAGAAAAAATTCCTACCACCATGATTAGTGAACCAACTTTAGATCATGGCAGTGCTGTGCCACTTTTTTATTTGGCCCAACATTTACCGGATGTTAAGATAATTCAGATTAGTTTTTGCGATCTCGAGTGGAAAACTCATTTGGATTTTGGCTATCTCATAAAAGAACAAATTCTTGGCACCAACAAACGAGTGGCAGTAATCGCCTCTGGAGATCTATCGCACGCTTTAACTACAAATTCCCCTGCCGGTTTTAATCAGGCTGGTATAAAATTTGACGAAAAAATTCAAGAATTACTAGCACACAAAAATATCGCCGGCATGCTACAATTGGAAGCTGATTTTGTAAAAAATGCTTCAGAGTGTGGATTTAAGACCTTCTTAATTTTGATGGGTGTACTGAAAAATTTAGATTACACCTATCGCCAGCATTCCTATGAAGCACCATTTGGAGTTGGATATTTAACGGCCAATTTTATCATTTAATTAGTTATGATTGCATATGATTGCAAAAGTCGCATTGATTCGTCGCATGCCAAAAAAAATTTCTGAATTGGATTATTTGGTGCCATCACATTTAACTAAAAACATTACTATCGGTCAATTGGTAAATGTTTCTTTCCGCAATCGTCTAGTATATGGATTGATAACCGAATTTAAAGAAAATGAAACCGAAGAAGCGCGCGGAAAACTAAAATCAATTGAAAATATTATCTGGGAAAATTCCGCTCTCACTCTAAAACAATTAAGTTTTGCGATTGAAATAAGTGAATTTTATAATACTCCGCTTGGTTTTGTATTACAAACTTGTTTACCACCATTAAAGAAAACCAAAATTAAAAAAATAAAAATCTCCAATGTTGATCGTCTTAAACCGGCCTCTCAAAAAAAACCGGAATTAATATTATATCATAACAAACAAGAACGCCAAGAAATAATGGCCAAACTAATATCTACCACCGGACAAACTTTAATTCTAGTGCCTGAAATAAGCGCCACTCTGGATTTGAATCTATCGACTGAAATAAAAGCCACTATTATCAGTGCAGATATAACAGAAAAAGAAATATTTGATCTGTGGTTTAAAATCCGCACTGAAGAAATAAAAATAGTTATCGGCACTCGTCGATCTCTGTTTATGCCATGGAGTAATTTACAAACTATTATTGTTGACGATGAATCAAATCCGAATTATAAAAGCTGGGATATGGCACCTCGTATCCAAGCGCGTGAAGCCGCCATGATGCTCGCCCATGCACATGGGGCACAGTGTGTTTTAATGACACATACGCCAAGCGTAGAGAGTTGGTATTTTGCTCAACACAAAGTATACTTCAATCAACAAAGTATTCGCACTTTTGACACTGAGTTGAAGATTGTTGATATGAAAGAGGAAAGACGTGGACGTAATTATGGATTTTTAAGTTTGGATTTAGAAGACGCTATCACCAATTGTGGTACTGGAGATATATTTTTATTTTTAAATCGCAAAGGTAGCAGTGCCTATGTTGGTTGTCGTGATTGTAGTTATGTAGCCAAATGTTCTAAATGTTTTCGTGGTTTAGTCTATCATGAAAATACCGGAACATTGGATTGTCATTTTTGCAATTTAAAAAACAAAATGTTTCTAACGTGTCCAAAATGTCATGGCGCCAATATGGTAATGTATGGGGTAGGAACTCAATCTTTAGAGAAAGAAATTATAAAAAATAATAGATCCAACAAAAAAATAATCAGAATTGATAGTGACACAATCTCAATTTATGACAAAGATTTTACGGGCGATAAAATCATTATTGGGACACAAATTGCTTGGGATAAAATAAATTGGGAAAAAATAAAACTAATGGCTTTTATTGATGCTGACAGTTCATTATTTATCCCGGAATACAAAATGGCTGAAAATCTATGGACGCAGTTGCGTGACGCACAATTTCATTTACCACCACAAACTCGTTTACTAATCCAAACTGGCCATACGGATCACCATATTTTCTCTAGTTTATCCAATCCTCAGCGCTTTTATGACAAAGAATTACAAGAACGCAAATTGTTCACTTATCCTCCATTTAGCTATCTAATACGATTGTACAACGGCGAAAAGACCCAAGAAACGTCCAAATTGGCCGCTATACATCTCTTTGAACACCTCAGGAGCTTGACTAATGACCGCCATGATATTACAATATCCAATCCTTTACCATTTTCCCCCAGTTACTCTAGGGGGCTGCATTGGCATGGTATTGTAGTAAAAGTTAGTTTTGAAAAATACAAACAGTTAACAAAATTTTTAGCTCAAAATATACCGGAAAACTGGAAATTTGACCCTAACCCAAATAATTTATTATCTTTTTAATATGTTACTCGAAGTTACTTTAGAACCAAATCCAATATTACATAGGAAAGGCCGCGATCTTGTTGTGGCTGAATTAGCGACACCTGAAATACGAAAACTGATCAAAAATATGACTGAAACTATGTATGTCAAAGACGGTGTTGGCATTGCTGCACCGCAAGTTGGACAATCACTGCAATTATGCGTAATCGCAAAAAAGTTTTCACCGCTAAACAACCAAGAGGATTTGGTTCTAATAAACCCTACCTGGAAAAAAATGTCTATCCTAAAAGTTTGGGATAATGAAGGATGTCTTTCTGTTCCATTAATTTATGGTGAAGTAAAACGCTATACAAAAATAAAAGTCCAAACCTTAAACCAATTTGGTGAAAAAATTGAATTTATTGTCAAAGATTTTCCGGCTCGCATCGTCCAACACGAGGTAGACCATCTCAACGGTATATTGTTTATCGAAAAAGCTAAAAAATTACAAAAAATAAAAACTAGCGAACAGGAATTATAATGTATGATTTCTGTTGTTTATTTTGGAACTCATCATTTTTCTGCTCATATTTTAAAGTCACTAATTGATAGTAAAATTTTTGATATAAAATTAGTTGTCACTCAACCGGATCGTCCAGCTGGCAGAAAAAAAGAAATTCAACCGTCAGCGGTAAAAATTATTGCTCAAAAATATAATTTGAAGATTGTCCAACCGGAGACTTTAAAAAATTATAATCTGCCGGTGGCCGCTGATCTTAATATTACTTGCCAATACGGTCTGATCATCCCTAAGGCCGTCCTAGACACCGCCAAACGAGCGTCGCTAAATGTTCACACTTCTTTGTTGCCAAAATATCGTGGTGCCTCCCCTATTCAATCTGTTTTAATCAACGGTGAAAAGGAAACAGGTCTTACTGTAATGCTGATGGACGAAAAAATGGACCACGGCGATATATTAAGACAACAAAAAATTACGATTGACCCAGACGACACTTTTGTAGAATTAAATAATAAACTACTGGCCATTGCTCCTGAATTGCTAATAAAAACTATCGGCGATTATCTTACTGGAAAAATAACTTCTCAAATCCAAATACACGATGAAGCCACTTTTTGCAAAGAATTTACCAGAGATGACGGCAAAATTGATTGGCAAAAAACCGGCGAACAAATATACAACCAATACCGCGGGCTTACACCTTGGCCGGGTATCTGGACAGAATACAATGGTAAACGTTTAAAATTGTTAGAAATCAAACCTGCTCACGAGTCAATTGATCCAGGAAAAATTACTACGATACAAGACAAATTATTTGCCGGATGCGGACAAAATACTTCGATCGAAATTATAAAAATTCAACTTGAAGGTAAAAACCACATGTCCGCCAAAGAATTTATCAATGGATTTAAAAATATTTTATAGTCAATAATTTTTGTCCGATGAACTCTAAAATTACCATTATTAAATTTATAATATTGTATTTTGCGGTTCGTTTATTCTCGTATTTTTTTAGTCCACAAACTCCTCTTTTACCACAGCACCCAGTCAACACTATTTTTTCAGTGTTGATTTTTATTTTGGCTATTTATTTGATTCTAAAAAACGACGAGCGTGGTTGGTATGTAATAGCTGGCGAAATAATACTCGGCGGATCGGGTGGATATTTAAAACTTGGCTTTATTTCATTGCGCACTGCCCTACTATTAACATCGACTTCAATTTTTTTTATTAAAAAAATATATGCAGAAAAAATTGACTTTTTAAAACAATTTAAATCAGAACATTATTTATTACTTACATTGATAGGAGCCGCTGGTTTGGCAGCTTTACGTGGTTTATATTTACACCACGAGCGTGCCACAGTATTGTCTGATTTTATTCCTTATTTATTTTTATTATACTTTTTCCCACTTTGGGAGCTTTGGCTATCCGATCGCTTTCGCGAACTAGCCAAACAAGCTATTGTGGCGGCTATTTTTAGTAATGCAATTTTAATATTAATAACTCAGTTTGGGCTGTCTTCTGGTTTGATAGCTATGCAAGATAATTACTATCACTGGTATCGAGATGTTGCGCTCGGAAAAATCACTGTTTTAAACCTAAATTTTTATCGTCTAGTATTAAATGAACACCTACTATTAATCCCCCTTACTTTATATTTTATAGGCGATCTTATCAAAAACAAAGTTACTAAAATAAATATTTCCATCTTGTACTGTCTATTATTTATTTTGAGTAACAACCTTACTCGTATTTATATAGTAGCATTGATAGCAGGCCTATTGGTTCAATTCTCAATAAATACATTCAAACGGTGGTTTGCTATTACCACAACTACCCTTTTTGTGTTTGTTTTAATTTTTACAACAACCCATTTAGTTGCCAGTCATGGTCAAAGTTTTGGACTAGAGATTTTTGGTCTTAGACTACAAAGTATTGCCAGCCCACAAATCGAAGATAGTGCACTGAGTCGATTACTACTATTACCGAAGATTTTGGAAAAGATAAAAAGCCATCCATTTTTGGGAACTGGTTTGGGAGATACTGTAACTGCATATAACCCAATATTTAAATCTAATATTACTACACCACATTTTGATTGGGGTTATTTAGAAATTTGGACTGAAATGGGACTTTATGGATTATTAACCTGGCTATCATTAATAATATGTATTTTTTACAAAATATTTAAAAATAAACATAAATACAATCGTAATATTTTGATTTCACTACTTATTTCTTTAATGATTATCAATATTACCAGCCCAGCACTGTTTCATGTATTTGGACTTTTATTGATCATCAATCTTTTGTCTCCACTGGGTCTAAAATATAAAAAAACTGCCGGTGGAATAATAATCGGACCAGATAATAAAATTGTTTTAGTGAATAATACTAGCAAAGATTGGTGGTCATTGCCAAAAGGTGGAATAGAAAATAATGAAAATACGTTAGAAGCGGCCAAACGAGAAATTTTCGAAGAAACGGGATTAAAAAATATGGAATATGTCAAAGAACTTGGATATTTTAATGAGCTTTTGCTAAAAACAATGATTAATAAATATAAATTTAAAAAAAATACTATATTCTTGTTTAAAACTACAGAGACAAAACTTCAACCACAAGATCCGGCCAATCCAGAGGCGCGCTGGTATTCATTCGAAGATAGTTTGATAATAATCAAAAACAAACAGCTACTACAATTTTTAAACAAAAAAAAACACGATCTTATATAAGACCGTGTTTTTTTTGTATTATTTTTTTGGCTTCTTCATATTCTTTTACTTTCTTAGTCTTCCATGGAAGACTATAAAACCAACTCGGCAACCAACTACTAATATTTTTTCTTCCCCAAATAATCTTCTTATACAATACCTCTGGGATAAACACACCAGTCTTATTTTTTCTTAACATAGTCAACCACAAATCCCAATCTTGAAAACGTTTAAATGATTCGTCAAACGGTACAAAATCTTTGGTGCGAATCAATGAAGTTATATCAATATAATTCATTTGTTTTAAAAGACCAGAATCAAAAATATTACTCTTCATTTTTTTCCAACCAAAACGAAACTGACTATAGGCATAACTCGCTTGCGGACTCTGATCTAAAACTCTTTTCATAGTTTCTATCATACGTGGATGACAAACGGTATCGGCATCTACAAAAATTATATATTCACCATGCGCTTCTTTAAAACCACGATTACGTGCTGCCGGCGCACCCAAATTTGGTTGATTTATTACTATTGGATTCAAAGCTTTTATGTCCGGACATTTGTTTAAAATTTTTGCTAATGTTTCGTCAAAATTATCAGTGCTACCATCGTTTACTATGATCAATTCAAGAGGCTGATTGTAAGCCTGCCAAACTATCGTTCCTAAACAATTATCGAGCGTATGAGCATGATTAAAAACCGGAATAACAATGCTGACTAAATTGTTCATAATAATTTTAAAATTTCTTTTTCCCAACGAAAAGAAGCGTCAACACGTCCTTTTCCAGCCTGTCCCATTTTTTTGGCAGTTTGCGGATCATTTAAAAGACCAACAATAGTCGATATTATATTCTGATCCTGATAGACATCTACCACCTTGCCAGTTTTACCATCCAAGACAGCTTCCTCGACTCCACCAACCTTACCGGCTACCACCGGCACACCACAAGCCGCGGCCTCCAAAAATACTGTCCCCCACCCTTCTTCATGGACTTCGTCTTTATGTGTTAACAATAAAAATAAATCCGCCAAATGATAATATTTGTATAAATTTTGTGGGTCTATATTCCCTAAAAAGCGCACTACGTTTTGTAAAGAATTTTTTTGAATTATTTCAAAAACCTCTTTACTTTTTGGTCCATCACCAACTACCAACCAAACTGCATTTGGAACTTGCATTAAAATCTCTGGCAATAAACGCACCGTGTGAGGATAACCTTTTCCATCTACCATCCGCGCAACTGTTAAGATAACTTTTTTACCACCCAGAGCCAAACGTGACCGCAAAGCAGAGATTTCTAATTCATCAACCGGAGAAGAAAAAAACAGATCACTCGGGCAAGGATACACTACCCGCACATCACTTAATTTTTCTACAACACCTAATAATTTATTTTTCAAAAACTCGCTATTTACAACAACTGTTTGAGCTTCTCTACAAAGCATAATAAACTTTTTACGTTTGCTTTTGTTTATAACAGCGGAAGCAATATCCGTACCATGCAAAAATAATGTAAAGGGAATTTTTTTAAATTTTTTCATTAAATAAGCGACATAACCTACCGGTAAAACATGATTTACATACAGCATTTCAATATTTTCTTGATTGACCAAAGTTGTAATTTGAAAAAAAAGACGCAACCATTTTGGCCAAACAAAACTCCAATATGGATTTAAACGATAAGTTTTCCATAAATTTTTTGCATCAAATTCTGCTTGATTTTTGTTTATTGGAGCATAGACAACAACATCTTCCGGTGGCAAGTGAGAGGCGAGATTATATATATAGGTGGCAATCCCTCCTATTTGTGGTGGATATTCGAGCGTAATAATTAATTTTTTCATACAACTTTTTTTGAATCAATAATTTTGTGATAAAATTTTACAATTAAATCTTTATCAATGCCGCCAAACATATACAATAACAACCCATACACTACCGCTGAGAACGGAATAATAATTAAAAAATTTATTTTAACAGACAAATAAAATGCCACAATCGCCATTAAAATTGCCGGCCAAAAAGTCTGATTAAAATATTTAAATAACAAACTTAAATCAATTAAAATAATCTTTTTACAGAACCAAAAACCGCCAACACACAAAACCGTATTACTGAGCAAGGCTGCATAAGCCGCCCCCATAATACCAATCTTTGGTAACAATAACAAATTAGTCAGGATATTAACTAATAAAGCAAAAGCCAAAAGTAAAGTTTGAATTTTTTGTTTATTACTGGCATTTAAAGTCGCTCCAGTAACAAAACTCAAATAACCAAAAATTAGACTAACTAACAAGATTCTTAATACAGGAATAGCCGGAGCAAATTGTGGTTTATATAGCTTAATAATTATCGGAGTAGCCAATGCTATCAACCCAAACGATATCGGAAAAACAACGGTAAATAAATAACGCCAAGATTTTAAAAATAAATAACCAATTTTTTCTTTTTGAGTTAAAAACAATTCACTCATCACCGGATAAATACTAGCTGACAAGGCTACCGGCACAAACTGAAAAGCAAATGAAATTTTGTAGGGAACACTCCACCACCCCAACTCTTGGGCAGAAAGCATTTTTGACATTAATAATGAATCACTGTATGAATACAATCGTCCAATAATACCAGCCAACGCAAACGGTAAAGCAAAACCTAAAAACATTTTAAATACACTAAAATTAAATGACCAACGATAGACTAAACCATAAATCTTTTTCAAGAAAAATGCCGAGAAAATAAAATTTAAAAAGGCCGGAATAGTATAGGCCAATATTAACCAATGCAGTGGCCAGTGGTTCAAAAGCGCCAATGAGCCAACCACTAGAGTGATTGCCTGTGATGAAACTATACCAATTGATTCGTAAATTAAATTTTTACGCGCGCGAAAAACCGAATAAAAAGCCGCGTGCAAATTGTCAAAAAACATTGTCACACCGGAAATACTAACCAATAATTTTGTTAAATAAGGATAATTTAAAATATTAACAAATAAAATTACCAAACCATAACTAAATATACCAAACATTACCTTTGACCAAAAAGCCGTATGTAAATATTGTTCACTTCTATCTGGATAGCGAGCAACTTCTCTTGTCAATACCGGCCCCATACCAAAATCGGCTACCACAGTAAAAATAGTAGTAAAAGTGATAGCAAAAAAATAGACACCAGTATTTTCTACCCCAATTACTCTGGCAATAATCGTGAAATATACAAAAGAAATTACCTTTTGTAAGATAGAGGCGGCAGTCAAAAATGAGGTATTTTGAGTAACAGTAAAAACTTTCATCTATAGTGTTTAACACGATGTATTTTACCCTAATATACCAGTAAAATCAAATAAAAAATCCCCCAATTTTGTTGGAGGATTTTGAGAAAAATTGCTTAACGTTTTGACCATTGGGCGGCACGACGAGCTTTTTTCAAACCAAATTTCTTTCTTTCTTTGATACGTGGATCGCGAGTCAAATAACCTTGTGTTTTTAAAGTCTTTCTAAACTCTTCGTTCCAAAGAACCAAAGCGCGAGCAATACCCAATTGCACTGCAGTTGCTTGGCCTTTTTTACCACCACCAGATACCAAACAAGAAATATCCAAATCTTTTTCTTTGGCCAATGCTTTTAGAGGAGCCATTACAATATCTTGATACACAAAATATGGTAAAAATTCCTTTAAACCCTTGCCGTTGATAACAATTTTACCGGTACCCTTGGTGATACGAACGCGAGCAGAAGCACGTTTGCGACGTCCGACAGCGCGATTTGATTCAGTTGTGCTGAGTTTTGTCATAGATTATTTTTTAAAATGCAAGCGAATCATACGTTGATCGCGTAATTTATTTTTTGGTAACATTTTCGCAACAGTGAGTCTTATTACCTCTTCTGGACTTTGTGCCATCTGAGTCTTGACTTGTTTTTCTTTCAAACCACCTGGGTAATTGGAATGGTGACGGTAAAGTTTTTGTTCCATTTTTTTACCAGTAAAAACGATCTTGTCACAATTGGTAATTACCACCTTATCTCCAAAATCAATATTCGGAGTATATTTCACTTTGTGTTTTCCCATCAAAAATGTAGCAATTTTGGTTGCCAAGCGACCTGGAGCCATTCCGGTTGCATCAAGTTCGATTGTTTTTCTATTTGTAGACATAATAATCAATTATCTATTAAACAAACTCAATCATCACCTCTTCGCCAGCATCACCTTTGCGAATACCTAACAAAGTAATACGAGTATAACCACCAGCTCTGGTAGCATAACGTGGACCAATTACTTCCAACATTTTTTTGATGGCATTGTTAGTATACAAAACACGCATCAACTGACGACGAGCGGCCAAATCGTTTGATTTTGCCTTGGTGATCAATCTTTCGATAAGCGAACGCAATGCTTTGGCCTTGGCTTTAGTGGTTTTGATTTTCTCATAGATAATCAAACTTTCTGCTAAATTGGCCATAAGCGAGCGACGAGCGGCGGTTTTTCGATCTAATGTAGCTTTTTTTACTAAATGTCGCATATCAATAAAAATCCTTAATAATTTACTTTTTCTTAGAAACTTTCTTTTTTGGTTTTTCTTCTCCTTCTTCAACTGGTTCATCTAAAGCGGCTTCGGGCTCCTGTGCAACAATTTCAGGTTGTGTAGAAGCAACACTAGATAAAATAATTGAAAAATGATCAATCAAAATCTTTACTGACTGGTTTACGGCATCCTCAGGAGAAATAGTACCATTGGTCTCGATATTTACAGTCAATTTTTCATAATTGGTAATATCACCAACGCGAGTATATTCTACGCGATACCCAACATCTTTGACTGGTGTATAAACAGAATCAGTGACAATTGTACCCAATGGATAATTTTTCTTATCTTTTTCTTCTACCGGTACAAAACCGCGTCCTTTACCAACAATAATTTCCATTTCCAAAGTTTTGTTGGTAGTAAGATTACAAATTACTAAATCTTTATTAACCACTTCAACATTACTATTTTTTTCGATATCAGCTCCGGTTACCGAACCCGGACCTTTTTTAATTAAATTCAAAGTAACTGATTCATCACCAAAAACTTTCACTGCCAATTGTTTTAAATTTAACATTATTTCTACTACATCTTCTTGCACACCTTCAACTGTAGTGAATTCATGTTGTGTTCCTTTAATTTTAAAGGCTTCAACCGCACCGCCAGACAATGAGGACAACAACACACGACGCAAGGCATTGCCTAATGTTGTGCCATAACCATGAAAACATGGTGTGATAACCAAAGCGCCAGTAAGTTCGGTTTCACCCGGTTGAAATTCTACTTTGGATGGTAAAAGAAAATTCTCCATAAAAATTAAAGTTAATAATTAGCGAGAGTAAAACTCGATAATAGCTTTTGGATTAAAATTTGGATTTTCTACTGTTGGCGCATTGAGCACTTTGGCACTGACAGTCTTACTATCCACACCCAACCAGGAAGGAGCTTCCACTTTCTGTAGCTTCTCACTAATACCTTCGAATAATTTTTTATTTTTAGCAATTGGACTAGCGGCCACAACCTGACCAACTTTCACACGATAAGATGGAATATCTACTTTTGCACCATCTACAACGATATGTCCGTGGTTCACCATCTGACGAGCGGCAGCGCGAGAAAATGCCAAGCCGGCACGATAGACAGTATTGTCTAGACGAGATTCTAAATAATTCAAGAGAATTTTACTGGTATCACCAACTTTTTTAGAAGCTTCAGCGACATAGTTGGAAAATTGACGTTCTAAAATTCCGTAAATTCTTTTTACTTTTTGTTTTTCTAAAAGTTGCTTGCCATAACCGGAAACTTTCGGACGTTTCTTACTTGGGCCGTGTTGACCAGCTGGGTAAGCTCTTTTTGTCAACGGGCATTTTGGAGAATCGCACAATTTTTCACCGTATTTGCGACATAGCTTATGTTTTGGACCAATTTGTCTTGCCATATTTTTTTAGTGTCATTCCCGTGAAAACGGGAATCTAATTTATTGAATTAATGGATTCCCGATCAAGTCGGGAATGACAGTTGCATTATACTCGACGTCTCTTTGGAGGACGACAGCCGTTGTGTGGAATCGGAGTTACGTCATTGATTGACACAACATTTAAACCGTTGATGTGAAGAGCGCGAATAGCACCTTCACGACCACCGCCGATGCCTTTTACAAATACACTAACTTCTTTTACCGCATAAGCAGCAATCTTTTCCATCAAATCCTTGGTTACTAGAGAAGCAGCATAAGGAGTGGCTTTCTTTGGACCTTTGAAACCAACTACACCAGCACTAGACCAACCCAAAACGTTACCATTTGGATCAGCAACTGTGATAATTGTATTGTTGTAAGTAGCTTGGATATAAGCGTTGGCACGAGGAACTTGTCGGTCAACAGTTTTCTTTTTCTTGGCCTTGGCTGTACCGACTTTGGCTGTTGTTACAGCCTTGGTAGTAGTGCCTTCAATTTTTTTAATTGATTTTTCTGTCATATTTTTAAATCTCTGGTAATTAAAATTAACAAGCGTCTACCTTAGGTCTTTTGACCAGTCAACTTCTTGCCACTAACTGCTGTTTTGCGAACATTGCCGCGTACAGTACGAGAGTTAGTCTTGGTGCGTTGACCACGAACCGGCAAGTGTTTCATATGGCGAATACCACGATAACACTTTACATCTTTCAAACGCTTGATGTTACTCATGATTTCACGACGCAAATCACCTTCAGTTTTGTAATCTTTTTCGACAATAGCTCGCAATTTGTCTTGCTGAACTTCAGTCAAATCTTTGGCACGAATGTTACCATCGATACCGGCGTCTTTTAAAATTTTGACGGCCAAAGTTCTTCCAATACCGAAAACATACGGCAAGGAAAAAGCAATTTTCTTTTCATTTGGGATGTTTGTACTAGCAATTCTCATAGTTAGTGTCATTCTCGCGAAAGCGGGAATCTAAATTAAATTAATTAACCCTGACGTTGTTTATGTTTTGCATTTTCACAGATAACAAACACGCGGCCTTTACGACGTACGGTTTGACACTTCATACAAATTTTCTTTACGGAAGCGCGTACTTTCATATGGTATTGAAAAATAAATAATTAAGTAAAGCAAAAATACCAACCACTGCCGCGATATCGACGCCCCTCTAAAAAAGTGAGGAACTACACCGCAATGGTTGATATTCTTAAGATTGAATTGTTTAGAAACGAAAAGTGATTCTTCCTTTTGTCAAATCGTATGGAGTCATCTCTACTTTGACATGGTCACCCAAACTTAAACGAATTTTGTTTAAGCGCATCTTGCCAGACAAATGAGCGATGATGGTCTGTCCACTTTCGAGCTTTACGCGGAAAGTGCCAGCCGGTAGCAATTCTTCAATTGCCCCCTTCAATTCGATGACGTCTTGTTTGCTAACCATTTGGAAAAATATTATTTGGCGGTAGTTTAGCTAAAAAATTGAATTTAGTCAAGAGGCGACTTATTCACATCTACAACTTCGTGTTTATACACAAAAAACTTGTAAAGTAGGAAGTTCCAAGAGACCGCGAGCGCCACATTTATCAGTCTAATAATCAAATAATAATTTGCTTGTGAAACACCAAGATATTGAACATACTGATGTAAATTTAATAAATTAGTAAAAAACCACATCCAAATAATCGCAAATATATAATTAAATCCAGCTACCAAATAAAATTTGACAGCTTGTTTATGAGTAATACCCTTGGCTCCAAACGCCCAATATTTGTTTAATAAAAATACTAAATTAACTAAGACAATTTGATTTATAACAATCGATAAGATCGGACCTATATTTAAATTAACTAAAAAATGTAGCGACCAAATATCCAAAACTACCGCGCCGATGCCGATGATAAAGTATTTGACAAATTGGACACGCATTGACCAAAGTTTGATAGCTGTTTTTTTTATCATAGTTACTCCAACACCGCTTTAATACGACGAATACCACTCGACACTGCTTCTTCTTTTACAATTTTAAATTTACCCATGATACCGGTATGCTCGACGTGTGGGCCACCACAAATTTCTTTGCTGAATGTTTGAGAATTGATTGTGGCTGATGGTGTGACATTTGGTTCGCCCACTGAATATACTTTTACTTTATTTCCATATTTATCTTCAAATACACCAAACGCGCCTTGCGCTTTGGCTGCCGCTACCGTCATTTCGGCAAACGATACATGGTAATCGTGACTGATCGCGTAATTGACCAAATCTTCCACTGCTTTTTTTTGCTCTTCGGACATTTTTTCCGGATGAGAAAAATCAAAACGCAAACGTTCGGCGGTGATATTACTACCACGCTGTTGGACATGCGCGCCCAATACCTGATTTAAAGCGGCATTGAGCAAATGGGTGGCCGTATGATATTTCACCGACATTTCACCGTGATCCGCCAGACCGCCTTTGAATTTTTGTTCGGCGCCGGCGCGAGATAAATCTTGATGAGCTTTGAATGCTTCTTCGAAACTATTTACATCTACCGACAAACCGTTTTCCCGAGCCATCTCCAAAGTAATCTCCAATGGAAACCCAAAACTCTCAAATAATTTGAACGCTTGCTTTCCAGAAACTTCAGAAATAGTTTTACCGGTTTTTTCAAAAGCAATTCGAAAACCACTTAAAAGTTTTTCGAATTCCTTCACGCCTTGTTCGAGAGTATTTCGGAATTTACTTTCTTCTTTGGCCAATTCAAACATCACAAATTCACGATTTCGCTCTACCTCTGGATATACATCTTTAAAAATTTTGATCACCTCAGTGGCAATTTTATCACAAAAATTTTCATTAATTCCGAGCTGTCTTCCGTGACGCACCGCACGGCGAATTAAACGGCGTACAATATACCCTCGATCGACATTACTAGGAGCAACACATTTTTCATCACTCATGATCATGGTAGCTGAACGCAAATGGTCGGCAACAATACGCATCGATTTGGTCACTTCAATATTTTCAATATATTCACGACCGGATAATTCTTCAATTTTTTGTATCAACGGCCAAAAAGTATCAATTTGAAAAACATCGGCAAAACCGTTCAAGGTAACCAAGGTTCGTTCGATACCCATGCCGGTGTCGACATTTTTTTGTGCCAACGGCTCATACTGGCCCTCTTTATTTTTGTTATACTGCATGAAAACATCATTCCAAATTTCCAGCCAATTATCTTCATCTGTTCCTGGATCACTCCCAACCGGAGGAAATTCCCCCTCCCCTTTCCAAAAAAACATTTCGGTATCTGGTCCACATGGTCCAGTCTGACCAGCTGGCCCCCACCAATTATTTTTGCGTGGTAAATAAGCAATTTTATCTTCACTAACCCCAAGACTCTTCCATATCCCTGCCGCCTCTTCGTCGCGTGGAATTCCATTTTCATCTTCACCAGCAAAAACAGTTACCGCTAATTTACGTGGATCTAAACCTAAATATTTTGGTGAAGTCAAAAACTCCCAACTCCACGTGATTGTTTCTTTTTTAAAATAATCTCCCAAAGACCAATTGCCCATCATCTCAAAAAAAGTATCATGACGAGTATCACCCACTTCATCGATATCACCGGTGCGAATACATTTCTGAATATTTACCAAACGCGTTCCTTCCGGATGTTTCTCCCCCAACAAATATGGCACTAGCGGATGCATACCAGCAGTAGTAAACAAAACCGTCGGATCATTTTCGGGAATCAAAGATGCGCTAGGAATAATCTTGTGATCTTTGCTAGCAAAAAATTCTAAATATTTTTTTCGGAGTTCTCTTGAGGTAATCATA
>JAVHOZ010000039.1:0-3937 GCA_036170335.1 Candidatus Magasanikiibacteriota bacterium
TTATAGTCAATACGAAACCAAAGAAGGATTTGATGACAAGATGGATGTAACCGGTTGGAGCCAAGTCAAAAAAATAAAAGCCAAGAAAAAAGTTAATATTGCGGACACTTTTACTGACGAAGCATTGTTGGTGTTGGGTGATGCTTATTTAGTGGCTGACAAAAGTGGTCGTGGCAACGTTACTCCTGAACACCTTTTTTATGCGTTGCTTTCTTCCAATCGCATTGCCAATATTTTTACTCGTTTAGCCATTCCGGCTAGTTCATTGCAACAAACTTTGACTGATGTTTTGGGAGTAAAAATACAAACCGGTGTTCAACGGGACAAGATGACGATGCCATTAATTTCAGCTGATTTTCAACAAGTATTATTTAACTCCTACGAAGAAGCTTATGATGCTCATCAAGAATATGTCAGTGTCACCGAGCTATTACTGTCAACTATCAAACAATCAGAAAAGTTACAGGAAATTTTGTTTGATTTGGCAGTCGATAAACAAAAATTGTTAAATGTAGTGGAATGGGCGAGAATCAAGGAGCGTCTGTATCGTCAATATGTGAAATTTAACAAAGCCGCTTCTGGTCGCTCTAAAACCGGTATGGATAAGGCGATGACAGCGGTGCAAACTCCATTTTTAAATAATTTTAGTGATGATTTGACAATTTTGGCGCAATTTGGTCATTTGGAAAGTTGTGTTGCGCGTGAAAAAGAAATGGAAGAGGTGATGCGGATAGTTGAAGGGGGGGGACAAAATGTAATTTTAGTTGGTGACAACGGCGTTGGAAAATCCAGTATTATCGAAGGTCTGGCACAAAAAATGGTAGAGGATGATGTGCCGACACGTTTACAGGATAAACGTCTGGTGCGTTTGAGTGTTCCAAAATTATTAGCTGGTACTACACCAGCTGGCGCTGTCGAGCGTTTGATTGGGATTATGCAAGATATTGGTCGCGCTGGCAATGTAATATTATTTATAAATAATATTCACGAGCTGACCGGTGTATCAGCTGGTGGAGAAACCGGTAGTTTGGATGTGGCTGGCACTCTCAACGAATATTTAGGCAGTGGAAGATTTTTGACTTTTGCTACTACTACTCCGGATGAATATTCTCGTCATATTGTTAGTTCACCACTGGGAAATTTATTTGCCAAAGTGGATATAAAAGAAATGGATGAAAATCAGGCTATTCAAGTATTGGAATCAAAAGTTGGCACAGTAGAATATAAACAAAATATATTTTTTTCTTATGATGCGGTGGCCAAGTCGGTTCAGTTGGCGGCAAGATTTTTACATGAATCATATTTACCCGGTAGCGCTCAAGGACTAATGACTGAAGCGGCATCGTTTGCGCGTAGTAAAAAAGGTCTTAATAGTTTTGTTACCGGTGAAGAAGTGGGGGCGGTAGTGGCACAAAAAACCGGTGTGCCGGTGACTACTGTTTCGGCAGACGAAAGCACCAAGCTGATGCATCTCGAGGCAGAAATGCACAAACGAGTTATTGGTCAAGTCGAGGCGGTAGATCTGGTGGCCAATGCTTTGCGTCGCGCGCGCGCTGAAATCAGATCGTCCAAACGTCCAATTGCCAACTTTTTATTTTTGGGGCCAACCGGTGTTGGTAAAACTGAACTGGCCAAAACTATTGCCGAAATATATTTTGGCGGTGAAGAAAGAATGGTGCGCCTGGACATGAGTGAATATCAGGATAAAAGTAGTATTTATCGTTTGATTGGTACTCCCGGAGAAAAGGGTAGTGGTATGTTGACCGAGTCAATTCGTCGTAGCCCATTTTCTTTGTTATTGCTCGATGAAATGGAAAAAGCGGACAAAGATATTTTAAATTTATTTTTGCAGGTGATGGATGATGGTCGTCTGACTGATAGTGTCGGACGAGTGGTAGATTTTACCAATGTTATTTTGATTGCTACCGCTAACGCCGGTACGTCTTATGTACAGGAACAATTGCGTGCTGGTGTGGCTTCGGATGTTATTAAAGATAAATTGTTACACGGTGAACTCAAACAATATTTCCGTCCTGAATTTTTGAATCGTTTTGACGGTATAGTATTGTTTAAGGCTCTAAATCGTGAAGATATAATTAAAATTGCCGGCTTGATGTTAAAGCGCGTGTCCAAAGATTTGGAAGCAAAAGGCATAGATCTAAAGATAGAACCGGCGGCCATGGAATTTTTGGCGGATGTTGGCTTTGATCCGGAGTTTGGCGCTCGTCCGATGCGTCGCGCTCTACAAGAAAAAGTAGAAAATCAATTGGCAGAATTATTATTATCCGGTAAATTAAAACGACGCGATACAGTGGTGATTGGACAGGGGGGAGAGATCAAGGTTGTGTAATTATGAAATATTTTTTAATAGCGACTTTTGTAAGCGTGCTGCTAACTTTGGTGGTTAGAAAGTTGGCTCAAAAATTAAATATTTTTGACTATCCAGACGAAGAAAGAAAATGGCATGATCATTTGACGCCACTGCTCGGTGGTACGGCAATTTTTATTTCATTTTGGTCGGTAGTTTTTTATTTGTACAATTATTCCGGGATAGTTTTTAAACATTTTAATACCAGACAATTAGTTTTATTTTTTTTAGCCGGTTTAATTTTGATGATTGTTGGTTATTTTGATGATCGATTCAAAATTGTTTATCATTATCGGTTGTTATTTTCCACTTTAGCGGTGCTATTGGTGTTGGCTGGTGGCTTAAATTTTGATGGTGTTACCAATCCTTTTGGTGGTACGA
Organism: Candidatus Magasanikiibacteriota bacterium; assembly: GCA_036170335.1. Lineage (GTDB taxonomy): Bacteria > Patescibacteriota > Patescibacteriia > Magasanikbacterales > GWA2-37-8 > CAIOJG01. The sequence goes on from JAVHOZ010000039.1 coordinate 2,750, forward strand.
TCGGTTTGGATTTTTGGAAAATTCAGACGACATATTTTGGTACAATATTAGTGGGAGTAGAAATTATAGCCTTTTTATGGTTGATGGGGATGATTTATACTGTAAAAATTTTGGATGGATTAGATGGTCTGGCTACCGGAGTGGTGATGATTGGTGGTTTTGCAGTAGCGGCACTCGCTGGTGGTTCTACTAAATTCTTGCAACCGGATGTGGCGCTCATCGCTTTTGTTTTGGCTGGTAGTTGTCTAGGTTTTTTATTTTTTAATTTTTATCCCGCCAAAATATTTTTAGGAGAAGGTGGTGGTCAATTTTTGGGTTTAATGCTTGGGGTGGTAGCCATAATTGCCGGTAGTAAAATCGCAACCGCGCTGTTGATAATGGCTGTTCCAATTATTGATTTGGTTTGGGTAATAGTTGCTCGGCTACTTAGCGGACAGTCTGTTGCCAAAGGCGATCGACGTCATTTGCATTTTAGGTTAGTTGATATTGGTTTTAAACAATGGCAAGCAGTTTTGATTTATTATGGTTTTTCCGGTTTGTTTGGTTTTTTTGCTTTGTATATGAGTAGTATTTTTAAAATTATTTCTTTATTACTTTTAGTAGTTGCTGTTATCGTGATAGAAATTTTTATATATAAACGTCAGTTATATGTCAGAGAAAAATAAGTTGGAAATTAAAAAATGGCAGTTGTATGTTATTGGTCTAATACTAATTTGTACTATTGGTATAAAATTGTATTATGCTTTTTATTGGCCAAAAGCAAATATAAAAATTAATAATCAAGTTCTAAATGTTTTGGTAGCCAGCAATATTAAACATTGGCAAAAAGGATTGGGTGGGCGTAGTGATCTGGGTAAGTATGATGGTATGTTATTTGTATTTTCAGAAGCAAAACAACATTTATTTGTGATGCGTGATATGAAATTTTCGATAGATATTATTTGGTTTAACAAAGGTGCAATAGTAGATATTGCACCAAATTTGCCTCTTGAACCAGGAAGGACAGAAGAACAATTTACTTTGTATCCGGCTAGAGATAATTCTGACAGAGTATTGGAAATGCCAGCTGGTTCAGCTCAAAAATATGGCTATAAAATAGGGGACAAGTTGGATATTTTGAGGTAGATTGAGCGGAACGAGTCGCGGCTCTTGACATTTTGTTTTTTTTTGTTTTAATTTACACGTTTT
>JAVHOZ010000040.1:0-3881 GCA_036170335.1 Candidatus Magasanikiibacteriota bacterium
GGCAAATGTTGTTGAAAGTTGCTCCAACAGATCAGTTATTTTATATACATTGGGAACAAATACTTTGTTGACTGCTTGAGACAACATAGTTTTTTGAGCCACATTTATAGTGTCCTCTGAAGTTAAAAAAATATGAATAAACGGAACAATATCGTGCATTGAGGTATCTTTTAATTTTTCCGCAATCCATAGCTCGGCCGATTTGGTATCATGTTCTACTGGACCAATACCATTTCTACCGAGATGATCATATTGCAAAACTTCAAAAGCTTCGTGTTGAGAAAAATTTTTATATAGCGTACGAAGTTGTATTTTTTCTTCTCCAGAAAGCGGACGAATTATTTCGCCATGAAAAAATTCACTAATTGCTATAATATGTTCGATTTCAACTTGAACGCGATATTTATGAAAAGCATATTCAGAAAAAAAGTGACGCAATGGCTCAGAAAAAATACGATAACGACCATCCAAAGCTGAAACCGCATTGAGAGAGAAAATATAGTGACGGATGTCGGCGACTTTTTTAAGAATATTTTTTATTTCTGATACATCTTTTACAACCAATCTCTCGTCTACTCCAATTTTAACAAAATCATCTTTTGTTAATTCGCCTTGAAGTACTGCCACGAACTGTATTCCCTGACAATATGAAGAATAATAGTCATCGGTATGATCACCAAACATTACCATTTCATCTTTTTGTATTCCTTTGCTAGCTAAATATTTTATTGCTTCTTCGAAAGCTTTCGGGTGTGGTTTGCAAAAATTCTTTTCGAGTGGAGTGCACATAAAAGCAAAGTTTGAAACATCAAACCCAGCTTGTATCAATCTTTCTTCCAACATTTTTACCCGATTGGTTACCAACCCAACAACCATTCCAGTTTCAATTAGTTGTTTTACAGCTTCCAAAGAACCTGGAGTAGCCTCATATTTTTCTTCTGTCGCATGAGCACGGTAATCTTCTAATACTAAATCCGCTAATAACCTACCCTCAAACTCACCAGCAAATAATTCTTTAAAAATATCTTCAAATGGCAAATTTTTTGCCTGTACAGTTTTGATAATTTCGTCCGTTGGCAAAACAATTTGAAACCTTCCATAACTATTTAAACGCTGAACGGTTTTTTTGATACCATCCAGAGCAAATTTGTTGGTGGCCAAAAGTGTATTATCAACATCAAATATAACTGCTTTAATTTCTTCGTTTTGGAATTCATTCATATAATAATTAATAACGCTTTCTCCCCCTTTACCATCTAAAGTATCATTAGTTTATCATAATATGGAGACAAATCAAGGAGAATAAGTATAGATACAAACACCAAATTAAAAAATCCCGTTTTGGGATTTTTTAATTTATTTCATCTCTCCCCAGCTATGTCCAATATTCACTTCTACTTTTACCGGCACCCGAAGTTTCACTACACTTTCCATCGTCTCTTTTACGATTTTTGATAATTTTTCTTCCAACCCTTTTTTTACTTCAAAAATCAACTCATCATGGACTTGAAGAATCATTTTTACAGGACATTCTAGATTCCCGCTTTCGCGGGAATGACAATATTCTGTTATTTTTTTATCCACCTCAATCATCGCCATTTTTATCAGATCAGCCGCCGTCCCCTGGATCGGATGATTTATCGCCATCCGCTCGGCCGCGCTACGTAGCTGAAAATTTTGTGAGTTCAATTCCGGAATATAACGTCGTCGCCCAAACAGAGTTTCGCAATAACCTTCTTTTCTGGTAAATTCTATTGTCTGATCAATATATTTTTTTACTCCACTAAACTGCTCAAAATATTTTTTAATAAAATCTTTCGCTTGCCAATGTGGAATATCTGCGCGCCAACTCAAACCATGAGAGCCCATCCCATAGAGCACACCGAAATTAATTTCTTTGGCCGCGCGACGCATCTCTTTGGTTACTTCTTGCAACGATACATTGTTTATCGCTGCCGCAGTCGCTTTATGAATATCCAAATCTTGCTCAAAAATTTCCTTCATCTGTTTGTCCTGAGCCATCGAGGCCACTATACGCAATTCAATTTGTGAATAATCCGCGCTGATCAAAACATTTCCTTTTTCAGCCACAAAAGTTTTTCTCACTTCCCGCCCGATCTCAGTGCGAATTGGAATATTTTGCAAATTTGGTTCAGAACTGGACAGTCTGCCGGTCGCCGTCACCGCCTGATTAAAAGTAGTATGAATACGCCCAGTTTTTTTATTAATTAAAGTCGGCAATACATCCACATAAGTATTTTGCAACTTGGATAACTCTCGATAAATTTCTATTTCTTCAATAATCGGATGAAGCCCGTGCATTTTTTCCAGCTGTTCAGCACCAGTAGATAAACCTGTCTTGCCTTTTTTAATTCCCTCTACTGGTATATTCAATTTTTCAAATAACACTTCACGTAATTGCAGTGGCGAAGAAATATTAAATTCCATCCCCGCTAAATCAAAAATCTTTTTGGAAACTTTTTTAATATTTTCATTCACTTCTACCGATAATTTTTGTAACATTTCCAAATCTACTGCCACACCATTTAATTCCATCTGCGCCAATACCAAAAGCAATGGCATCTCTATTTTTTGCATCAATCCTAAATTATCCGTTTTAATCAGCTCTTTTTTTATTTCAAAAACCGTCTGAGATAATAAAAATAATTCCTGCGCCACCGCTTTGACATCCACCCCAAACAAACTTTCTTGACCACTGCCTACTTTTAGTTCCTTTCCTAAAACTTTCAAAACTACACTAGCAATATCATGGGCGCGACTTCCAGGACTGAGCAAATATGACCCAACCATCACATCAAAAAACGAATTTTTTATTTCTTGTTTTTTTAATAATAAAACCTTGATCAGCGACTTTAGATTATGACCAACTAACTCAACTTTTTCATCAATAAAAATTGGTAAAAAACTTTCCACCAATCCACTTTTTATAAAATACCCCTCATCTTTTACTATTACCACCAACCCCAACAAATCACTAGTCAAAACATCTTTTCCACTTACCACCGCTTTACAAGCAAACTGGTTTTCTTTTTTGATCTTTTCTAATAATTCCTTAACTTCGTCTCTATTTTCCAGCTCTTTAAATTTTAATTCAGCAGTTTTTCTACTTTTAACTATTTTAATTTTTTCTTGTTCACCTGTTTCAACCTGTTCAAACCCCGGTATTCGTTTTAACAAAGAAACAAATTCAAATTTTTGTAGAATCTCTACCACTTTTTCTCTAGAAAAATTTTCCAATATAGCATCATCCATTTTAAAATTTAAATCCGGCACCACACAATCTATCGTTGCCAATTCATAACTCATTTTAGCGCTTTCTTTTCCATCCATCATTTTTTTCAAAATACTAGCACTAAATAATTCACTTTTTTCTTTTTTGTTTTCTGCTTCCACTACTTTATATATTTCACTCAAACCACCATATTTTATTATTAGATCAGTAGCGGTTTTTTCACCAATTCCAGGTACGCCCGGAATATTATCCGAAGTATCTCCACGCAATGCTTTGTAATCAACCACAAATTCCGGACCAAATCCAAAACGTTTTTTTACTTCCTCAATATTATAAACCACAATATCATTCATTCCTTTACGCATTGTATAAACTTTTATTTTTTCATCTACCAGTTGAAGAGTATCCATGTCCCCCGTCACAATAAAAACTTCATCCATTTCTTTTTCAGCAATTTTTACCACCGTGCCAATCACATCATCAGCCTCAAAACTTTTTTTTTCAAAAATTGGAATGTTAAAAGCTTCTACCACTTCATGCACCAACGGAATTTGATCATATAGTTCTTGATCGGCCTTCACCCGAGTCGCTTTATATTTATCATATTTTATATTTCGAAAAGTTCCAC
>JAVHOZ010000041.1:0-17008 GCA_036170335.1 Candidatus Magasanikiibacteriota bacterium
AAGGTGCTTCGGAAGGTCAAGGTTTGGGGAATAAATTTTTGTCACATATTCGTGAGGTTGATGCTATTGCTCAAGTAGTGCGGGCATTTTCTGATACCAATGTGATTCATGTAAACAATCAGGTGAACCCTACTGAAGATGCTGACGTTATAAATTTGGAGTTGGCTTTGGCTGATTTACAAACTGTTAGTAAACGTTTGGAAAATGTAAAAAAAGGAGCCAAAGGTACGGCCGCCAAAGAAGTCGCCAAACAGATAGAACTTTTAGAAAAAATAAATAAACAACTACAAGATGGTAAGCCGGCACGAGAATTAGAGTATGACGAAGCAGAAATAGTGATGACAAAAGAGTTGCATTTGTTGACGATGAAGCCGATGTTGTATGTAGTGAATGTCGATGAAGATATGAGTGGTGGTAAAAAATTTGTGGCTCCACCAGGCAGTGAACAAGTGGAAATAAGTGCGAAGTTAGAAGCTGAATTGGCTGAGTTAAGCAAAGAAGAAGCAGTTGAATATCTAAAATCATTAGGATTAACACAGACTGGTTTGGACAAATTAGTGTTGTCTAGTTACAAACTTTTAAATTTAATAACTTTTCTAACCTCTGGAGAACCGGAAACTCGTGCTTGGACAGTAAAAAATGGATCAAAAGCACCAGAAGCGGCTGGTGTAATACACACTGATTTTATAAAAGGTTTTATTAAAGCTGATGTCGCCAATTGGAAAGATTTTGTGGAGTTTGGAGGTTGGAGTGGAATTAAAACAAGTGGCAAACTTCGCCTAGAAGGAAAAGATTATATTATTAAGGACGGGGATGTGGTGTATTTTCATATTGCTTAGATAGAAAAAATAAGACAACGGATATAGTTACTTTAAAGCGGGTTATGAGCCGAGGCTCATCCTTTCGCCCTCGCGGGCGAAAAAAGCGTAAAGTCACTATATCCGTTGTCTTATTTTTGATGAATAGAAGCTCAAACTTTTTTAAATCTCCAAATTTCTCGCCCTACATGTTGTCCCGGACGCCAATATAGTAGATGTTTTTGTTCCGGCAGAATAGGATCATTTTTAAATCCAATTTTTAATATTTCATTTTCACAGTCTATTTTAATCCAGCTGTCATGGTGATTAAAACGGGGGATTATGAAAACCACTATTCCATCTGGTTTTAATATTTTTTGAAACTTAGAAAAAGTATTTACATACAACATTTTCAGCTCCGAGGCCTGGGATTCGATCATTGATTTTGTTTCACTGCCTTTTAGAGGTTTCCCCAAATAGGATTCAGCTACGATGGCATCAATCGTACTGGCACCTATTTTTTTTGTAATATCAAAAATGTCCGATTGAAATATATTTAATTTCAAATCAGTAGTATTAGTTTTGAAGTTGTTTTTTAACCATTCAATATTTTTGGTAGTATCATCGATAGCCTTTTTTGAAATATCGCAACCGATAAGATTTTTATATCCCATCAATATTGCTTCAGTGATAATAGTGCCTGATCCACAAAATGGATCCAAAATAACGCTGTCGTTTTTTTGGGTTGCCAAATTTAGCATCACCATCGCCAATTTTGGTGGCAACATACCGCTTTCATCATCGCGTCCCGGTCGACCAAAATCACGTTTTGAAAAATCATCGATTGATTGGATGGTTTTAGTGACAAAAACTTGATTGTTGCAGATTTCGATATCTGCTCCACCTTTTATTAAGTTGTTGTAGATGACGGTGGCTGTATTTTTTGCTTCAATATAGCGAGCATTTCTCCCCATTTGTTTTAATATTTTTTTGGTTTCTATACCCAAGGCATTAAAACCGTTTATTGAGAATTCAATTTTTCCAGTTGGAATATATTTATTTAAAAATTTGGCCAGTTCATCTTTTTTGGTTTGTGTTTGATCGGCTATTTCGCAAATTTTTATAGTACCACCCAACAATTTCATAATTTCAGGTACGTCTAGATTCTGCCCTACTGATAATATGAGTTTACTTTCTTTATAGTAAATAATATCAAAATTAATATTATTTGATAAAAAAAATGCCTTAATCTCGGCTAAGGACAATTGGGATTCTCTTCCTAAAACAAAAAGATAATTATTTTTTTCTAGTAGTTTTTTCATTTTTTTATAGTGGTAGGTTGAATTTTTTTATCTGGAGTTTTGGTATCTATTAATTTTAATCGTATTGTACTGGTCGGAAATAAAATTTTTACAGTATCAGCTGTGCTTGTAGTAATATTGTCAGGTATTGCTACTGGAGTGGGAACTGTATCTTCAATATAATAAAAAATATTTCTTATTTTTTCTGGTACATCTGGTAACTCTTTTTTTAACTGTATCAGTTCCTCTGAAGATTTGAATGTTTTAGTGTCGATAATATCTACGGCCAAATTTGAATTTAGAATGATTATAGTATTAGAATTGGATAAAGTCAAATAAGAGTATAGGTATATAAAATAAAATACCAACATACTTCCTGCAAATAGTGCTCCGACTATAAAAAGACCTACCACTTTCCAAACAGTATATTGGTTGGGCGGGGTAAGACAAGTGTCTTTTTTGATACAAAATATCTTATTTAGTATTGGCATAAAGTGTTAAATCCAAGTTCATTATCGTTGCTTTTGGGTTATTGTTTTGGATAGTGTAAGCTGAAGATATTCTTAACATATTGATATTGATAAAATATTCTTTTTTCTCCAAAGCGGCTAAATATTTAATAATATTTTCATAGTCGCCATTAAGGGATAGAGAGATGTTTACCGAATCACCTTGAATGGAATCCAAGTTGGAGCTATCTATTTTTTGAGTGATATTATTTGTGGCTGCGAGATTTTCTAATATCGTTATGAGTCGCAACTCGTCACCTTTAAAAAAAAGATAATTTTGATATTTGGTGACAACAGAGCTCATCTCGGCAATCATTTTTTTTGAAGAACGAATGGCCTGAGTGTACTCATATCTTTTTTCCAAGTATTCTCTAAGTTGGATTGTTTCTTTATTTACATTGCTAATATAACTAATAGTTGGAAACATTATACCAAATAATACTAGCAATGTGCCGGTAAAAAAAATTATTAAAATTAAAATTGTTTTTCTCTCAATATTAAATTTCATATTTTGATTGTGGGGGTCTCCTTAGGGATTGTCAGATTTTTTGTAGTGGCTTTAATTTCAAAATTGACATTTTCTTTTTGAAATAATTGAGAAGTTGGTGTTTGAATAGACTCCAACCAAGAATAATTTTTTAATGATGCTTGATAAGATAATAGTGTATCACGAGTTTTGGCTACCCCAGAAATAGAGAGTGTATTTTTTTGACGGTCGATAGATAAAGAATTTATTTTTATGTCACTCGGTAATTTTTCGACTAATTCCAAAATTTTTGGTGTTAATGGTGAAAAATTTTTATTAGCAGAATCAAATTGTTTAATTGCAGTATTTATTTTTTTAATTTCTTGATTATAATTGGAATATTTACTGTTTATAAGTAGGGCGCTCTGAGTTAAGTCGTTGTATTGATTTTGAATAAAAAACCAACTCCACAATAGTACGATAGACAGAAAAGAAGTCACTAATAAAGTGATTTCCAGCATTTCTTTAAAAAAAATAAATTTAACTAATTTTTTTAAAAGATTTTTTTTATCAGGTGGTAGAAGATTGATTTTTGATGGCAACATATTAATCGTTGTATGGGTTGTTTAGAGCGCGCAAGGCTAAACCGGTAGCTGAAACCATAGTTAGTTCATATTTTTTTTGAATATCACTCAGCGGTTCGGTTTTAATTTTTTTCCATGAATTTCCCAATTTGATTTTTATTTTTAATCTACGATCTAAAGTTGATAATAAATTTGGCATTTGAGCGATACTGCCACAAAGTTCGATAGATTCAGTAGGTGTGGTTCGAGGATAGTGATCTTGATAATAGGTAATAGTCTTTTTTACCTCGTTTACTAGATCGTCGATTAATTCATTTATAATTTTTAAATAATCAGGTTTTTCTTTTACATAGTTAATACCATTTTTAATCCTTAAATCTTTGGCTTCATCATAAGACATTTTTAATTGTTGGGTGAGTGCCATATTGATGATTTCACCGGAAAAATGTATGGTGGTGCTAAAACGCACACCACCAGCATCATAAATAATTATAGATGAGCGAGTGCCACCAAGATCTAAAATTGCTCCAGCCGGATTTTCTTCAGTCATCAATGATCTAGCAATAGCTAGAGATTCTACCTCTAAAGCAATCGGTTGGAGCCCAACACTTTCTAGTAGATAGGTATAGGCATCGGTAGTAATTTTTGGGGCCGCCCCGATTAAAATTCTGGTAAAACGAGTTTTTTCATTTGGTGGTATTATTTGCCAATCCAAATAAGTTTCAGCGAGATCAAATGGTAAATGTTTTTGGCACTGGTAATCGATGTCTTCTTGGGTAATTTGTTCTGGCGGCATATCTACTTCGATCGAAGTAAGAAAAGTTTTTGGTTCTGGTAGATCGGCTACTACCCAGGGTGAATTCAACTTGCTTCCATGGCCATCTTTTCCAAGTAGTTGTAATAGTTTGTGTCTAACCATTTCCGGCTGTTGAATTTCACCATTAACAATATATCCAGGTGGTAAAATAATAGTACCCATGCGCTCTATTGTATAACGTTGGTCACTGCTATAGGAAGGCGCTGGTGAGAGCTGGACTAACTTCAAAGCCAAATCCCCAATATCTAGCCCAAATGCTCCTCTAAATGGATTGGTAATAAACATATTTAAAAATTTTGAGCCAAAGTGTACATTGGCATAATCACCGCTACAGAAATACCAGCAACCATTAAACCGAGTACTACGATAATTAACGGTTCGATAATTGTAGAAAAATTCTTCATGGTTGCATCTACTTCATTACCATAATATTCAGCTAATTCTTTTAACATATCATCCATTTTACCGGATTCTTCACCCACCATTATCATCTCAGTAACCATTGGCGGAAAAATTTCCGGATATTTTGTTAAAATTTTGGAAAGATTTTCTCCGCGTTTCAGAGATTCGCTGACTTCCACCAAACTATCATGATACAACAAATTCGTTTGCACGGTGGCGGTGATTTTTACCGCTTCTACTATGGGGATGGTACTTTCCAGCAGTGAAGATAAGGTCAAAGTAAAGCGCGCTAAATTTATTTTTTTAATTACTCCACCAAAAATCGGTAGTTTAAGTGTAAAATGATGAAGTAGTTTTTTAAATTTAATATTTTTGAGTGCCCAAAAAAACAAAATAATTAATAATATAAAACCAACTAATAAATACACGCCATATCTTTGAGTAAATTTTACAGTATTAATTAAAATTTTTGTAGCTAGTGGTAAATCAGATTTAAAATCTTCAAACATTACCATGATTTTTGGTAAAACAAATATAATCATTTCAGTAGCGATACCAAAGATTGCCGTTAGCACAACCGCTGGGTAAACCATGGCGCCATGAATGTGGGATGTTAATTCATGACTTTTTTTCATTTGAGTTGAAACTTGTTTTAGGGATTCTTCCATTTTTCCGGCCGCTTCTCCGGCTGCAATCATGGTAACATAAATAGAAGGAAAAACTTTTGGATATTCTGCTAATACCTCGCTAAGTTGACGTCCTTTTTCAACTTCAGTTTTTATTTCTCCGATGATTGCTTTAAATTTTTTATTTTCAATTTCTTCGCTTAATATTTTTAAAGCAGCGACTATCGACAGTCCGGCTTTGGTCATTATCTGTAAATGAAATACAAATAACATTTTTTGTACAAAAGAAATATGATTAAAAAAAAAGTCGAAAAAATCTGTAAATTTTTGTTTCAATGGAGATGAAATTTTATTTTTGTTATCTTCCATAAAATTATTCTTTGGTAACGCGCAAAATTTCATTGATTGAAGTTATTCCAAGTTTTACTTTTATTAATCCATCTTCCAACATGGTCATCATACCGTGTTCTCTAGCATATTTTTTTATTTCATCCACCGATGCGCGTTCGTTTATTTTTTTGGACAGGCCTTCGTCTATTTCCATGACTTCATAAATACCGATACGTCCTTTGTATCCAGTTTGACCGCAACGCATACAACCGGTGCCTTGATAAAATGACAAAGAATTAGTGTTGACATCAAAATCTTTAATATTGTCTTTAAAAAGTCCTGATAATTTTTTAATATCAAACATTTTGGCTAATTCATTCAGAGCTGCCCCCTCTAAAACAAATTCTTTTTTACAATGGGAACAAATTTTGCGTACCAAACGTTGAGCGATAATTATATTTACTGTATAGGCTACTAAAAATGGTGGAACTCCCATGTCGATAAGACGCGGTAAAGTAGTTGGAGCATCATTGGTGTGTAGTGTGGACAATACCAAATGACCGGTCATAGCGGCATTGATAGATATGTCAGCAGTTTCTTCATCACGGATTTCTCCGACCATGATTATATTTGGGTCTTGACGTAAAAGAGCACGCAGGCCGGAAGCAAAAGTAAAACCGACTTTGGGGTTTATTTGGCTTTGGTTGACACCATTTACTCGATATTCGATAGGATCTTCTACGGTTGAGATGTTTACTCCCGGTTGATTCAAAATTCCAAGTATCGAGTACAGAGTGGTAGTCTTACCAGATCCGGTTGGTCCGGTAACTAACACCATGCCATGAGGTTTTTTGATGGCTAGTTCTAGTTTGTTTTTAGAGCTTTCTATGAACCCTAATTCATCTAAGGTTAGCGATTTTGCCCCCTCGTGCAATAAACGCATAACAATTTTTTCGCCATCATAAACAGGCAAGATTGAGATACGAAAGGCTAGTTTTTCCTCTTGAATTTGGATTTTGAAACGACCATCTTGAGGAATCATATGTTCATCCAATTTGAGGTTGGCTAGAATTTTGATTCTAGCGGTGATGCCATTTTGAACATTTTTTGGTAGGGTCATGATGGATTTCAAAATGCCATCAATACGATATCTGATAACTACTTCTTTTTCCTCCGGTTCGATGTGAATATCGGAAGCATTTTCATAGACGGCATGTTCCAAAATACTGTTTACAATGTTAATAATGGGTAGCTCTTCGGCAGCTTTTTTTAGGTCACCTTGGGCATCACCATCTTCAGTATCTTGTCTAACTACCAAAAATTCATCTTTTAATTCAGCGTGGTAGCGTCGAATAGCATCTTTGAGGTCGCTGGGAGTGGTGATGTATACTACCGGCTCTAGACCGGTTTTGCGTCGCAAAAATTCGATTGTTTGAATATCGGTAGGGTCAGTCATGGCTAATTTTAGTTGACCATTATCTTTTTCAAACGCCACAACATGATGGGTGCCAGCTACTGGCCCTGGAATAAGATTTAAAATATCTTTTTTTATTTCTTTTCCTTTCAAACTTATCAACGGTACGTCCAAAAATAAGGATGCTTTTTGGTATAGCTCACTTTCTTCTACTAAAGCCTCCGAAATTAGCACTTCTTCTAGTGTTTTGTGGGTATTCAAAGCTTTTTCTTGCGCTTGTGCCAAAAGCAGATCACCGATTTTTTTATCCAACTTGTTTAGCACTGCTTTGAGTGTTTTTGCGGAAAGCATAAATCAGAAATTTTAATCTTTTTACCACTTGATTATATCATAAAATATTACAAGTTTCCAATTTTACTGTCGATGTTGACTTTTATTAGATTTGTGGTATTATATTTTTGCCTATCTACAAAGTATCTAAAGAAAATTTATTGTAAGCAAGCCTCTTTTGGCTTAGAATTTTAAAATACATTATGAAGAAATACGAATTATTATTGGTTTTACCGGGGACTTTGGACGAAAAAGAAGCCGAAAATCGTTCCAATGAAATCCTTTCTGTTGTAAAAGAATATGGCAGTGCAGCTGAAATTGCTTCTATTGGCAAAATGCGTTTGGCATATCCTGTCAAACAAATTCGCTATGGTTATTTTTATACCATCATTTTTAGTGTAGAAACCAAAGAACTAAAAGCTATTCAAACAAAATTGGGTTTAATTCGTGATTTGTTACGAGCAATTATCTCTGTCTACAATCCAAATTATACTTCTGCTTCCAAAATGTCGTTTACTACTACAATAATGGGTGCCAATACAAACAATGAAGAAACCCCAGTAGCTCCAGTAGAAAAAAATGAGAAACCAGCTGAAAAACCTGTTGATAAAAAAGTATCTATCCAAGATATTGATAAAAAATTGGAAGAAATTTTGTCAGGAGAAATTATTAGTGGCGTTTAATAATTAAACGAAAATATATGGACTTAAATCGTGTTTCTTTAATTGGTCGTTTAACTCGCGACCCGGAAGTGCGTAGTACTCCAGCCGGGCGTTCGGTAGCTTCTGTCACGGTTGCTACTGGAAGAGCTTGGACCGACCAAGCGGGTCAAAAACAAAAGGAGTCGGAGTTCCACAATGTCGTGATGTGGTCAAAATTAGCGGATATTGCCGGACAATATTTACGCAAAGGTGCGCGTCTCTATGTCGAAGGTCGTTTAAAGACTCGTGATTGGACAGGACAAGACGGAGTCAAACGATATCGTACTGAAATTATAGCCGAAAGTATGATCATGTTGGATGGTCCAGCTCGTAGTGACACAACATCAAAGCCTGCTCAAAATAATCAAAATTCTGATTCGCATGATGAACCACAACCAGTCATCGAAGAAGAAATTAAAGTTGAAGATATTCCTTTTTAAAAAATAAATTATGTCAGTGAATAGTAATAACAATCGTAAAACTGAAATTAAAAGTTGTTTCTATTGTGTCAATAACAAAGTTGCCATAGATTACAAAGATGTTATGAATTTGCGTCGTTTTGTTTCTTCCTATATGAAGATTGCTCCACAACGTCGCAGTGGTCTTTGCGCCAAGCATCAGCGTCATGTGGCTAACGCAATAAAACGCGCTCGCCAAGCTAGCTTAATGCCTTTCATTCCAAAATAAAAAAATTCATCCCGATTATGTCGGCATGTTTTTATTATGTCTACTTTTAGTGATCTCAAAAATAATTCACGCTTAAAAGAAATTTATGAACAACGTTTGCAGATTTTACATTTGACGCGGGTTTTTTTTTGGTCACAAAATTTTGTAGAAGCGGAAACGCCCATCGCTTTGTGTTTACCAGGGCAGGAACCATATTTGAATCCGATGGCCGTAGATTTTTTGGATCCATACAAGGTATCATATAAATTTTTTTTACGCACATCACCTGAATATGCCTTGAAAAAATTGTTAGCGGCGGGTTGGCAGAGAATATTTGAAATAAGTAAATGTTTTCGTAATGTTGAAAGTTTTGGTGGTACACACAATCCGGAATTTACGATGATTGAGTGGTATCGTACTCCCGGATCGTATTTGGATATTATGGATGATACTGAAAATTTATTTAAATATATTGGACAAAAACTGAAAATAGCCAAATTAAAATATAAAAATAAAGAAATTGAATATTTGAATATTTGGGATAGAATTAGTGTCAAAGATTTGTGGCAAAAATATTTACAAGTAAATCTGGATGATTATTTAACTGTTGAAAACTTAAGAAAATTGACCGAAAAAAGAGGCTGGACGGTGGAAGAAAAAGATGAGTACGAAGATTTGTTTTATAAAATATTTTTAAACGAAATCGAACCGTTTTTGGGAACAGAAAAGCCGATATTTATTTATGATTATCCGGCTCAGATGTGTTCGTTGTCCAAGTTGTGTGAAAGTGATTCACGTTATGCTCAGAGGTTTGAACTGTATATAGGTGGACTGGAATTGGCGAACGCTTTTGGCGAATTGACTGACGCCAAAGCTCAAAAAATTAATTTAGAAAAAGATAAAGATTTGCGCAGGCAGTTGGGAAAAGAAATTTGGCCTGTTGATGAAGATTTTATTACGGCACTGGATTCGGGAATACCACCGGCTGGGGGTATTGCTTTGGGGGTAGATCGTATGGTAGTATTATTTACTGGAGCAAGAGATATCAATGAGGTGATTTTTCAAAGTGTCGCTGATCAATTAAATAAATAATTTTATATGGCTTCCACATCTGACGTCCGTAAAGGGGTAGTGATAAAACATCAAAATGATTTATATGTAGTGGTGGAATTTCAGCATATTAACCCAGGTAAAGGGTCAGCTTTTGTTCGCACTCGTATGAAAAGTTTGGCTAGTGGTAAGGTAATTGAAATTACTTATAAAACCAGTGAAACCATTGAAATTGTCAGTGTTTTGTTCCAGAACATGCAATATTTGTATAAAAATGGTGATCGTTATGTTTTTATGGATATGAATAGTTATGAACAGGTTGAAATGGACGGAGATTTGGTTGGTGATGATGCTAAATTCTTAAAAGAAGGATTGGGAGTAGTAGTGGGTTTGTATGAAGAAAGACCAGTAAACATTCAGTTGCCAAAGAAAATTCAGTATAAAGTGGTAGAAGCACCTCCAGCTGTAAGAGGTGATAGTGCTTCTGGTAATGTTACCAAAGAGATTAAATTGGACAATGGGTTGTTGGTGCATGCACCGATTTTTATTAAAGAAGGCGAAGAAATTTTGGTTAATACTGAAACTGGAGAATACAGTGCTCGGGCTTAATTAGAGTGTTCTCCTTTTTCACTCACGCGGGTGTCATATACTTTGAGGTATATGATACTCCTCGTTCGGAAATATCCGAGAGTAAACTCTCGTCTATTTCACTCACTGCGGGTGTCATATACTAAGGTATATAACACCCTTGCTCGGAAGAATGAGGGCAAGCCCTCCTTTTTCACTCACGCGGGTGTCATATAACGGCTATTATTCCAGTTTTCCAAACTGGTAACACGGGTTCGACTCCCGTCACCCGCTCGTAATGGTAATCGGGGAATTTCCGGCGACAATATCGTACGGCTCCCCCAACGAATACAACACTTTTTGTCCCGCGAGGCGGAAGTCCGAGCCAACTATTTCTCTTGTCGTTCAAACTCTCGCTTATCTCAATCTTACGGTTGATGATTTTTAGTTTGTTTTTGTCTGCGTTTGATTTAGTGGAATATTTTGTATTGTCCACTTCCCACCGCCGCAAAAAATCATCTTTTTCTGTTTGCGAGGTTTGGCCTTGCCAGCTATTACGGTTTGTACTTTATCAAAAAGTTCGGACGATTTTTCGGGACAGATAACGAAACGAACGGGGGGGGGCGAAACGGCGAACGGTGTTTTTTCGTATTCGCTAACGCGAATGCGCCAATTGGTACTCTTGTTGGTTAGTGTATCACATTTTACAACCTATGAAAACATCTGAAAGCATAGCAATCATCTGATATACTGTTTTTACCTCAATATAGCCAAAATACAGCAAAATTGACAAAACTCAAATTATATAATAATATGTGTATATTGTTATTTATTAACATACTATGAATAAAGATACCAAAGAAGACATCTCTAAATATCTATCAATTACAGAAGTTTCTGAAATGTTTGCCGTCCATCCTGATACATTGCGTAATTGGGAAAAGGATGGCATTTTAGTACCCTTGCGCGTTGGTAAACGCCAAGATCGCCGTTATCGTCCGGAAGATGTGGAAACAATAATGCATAAAATGGGCAGTCAACTCACTTTGCCCCAGCTTGAAAAATTTCTCTGGAAGAGCGCCGATATATTGCGCGGTAAAATAGAGAGCGGGGATTTTAAAAAATATATTTTTGGTTTGTTGTTTTATAAGCGCATCAGCGATATTTGGGATGAAGAATACAACACCACAATGGAAAAATTTAATGATAAAAATTTGGCGGCAGCCGATTATAATCATCGTTTTCAAGTGCCAAAAGATTGTCGATGGCAAGTTATTGCCGAACAGGCAGAAAACATTGGGAAAAAATTAAATGAAATTTTTGATAAACTTACTAACGCCAACAGTCCTAAATTGGACAAAATTTTTGACGATTTGGATTTTGCCAACAAAGATAAATTTCCAAATGATGTTTTGCAACATCTCATCAATCATTTTTCACAATACAATTTTGGCAGTAATTATATCAGCTCGGATTTGCTTGGAGATGCGTATGAATATCTTATAAAGCAATTTGCAGCCGGAGCCGGTCAAAAAGGTGGAGAATTTTATTCGCCTCGTGAAATTGAACGCGTAATTATAAATATTTTAAAACCGCACGAAAAAGATCATATATACGACCCTTGTGCCGGTTCTGCGGGATTTTTGCTTGAGGCCTATGATTATTTAAAAAACAAAGCTGGTGAGAAAATTGCCAAGTCACTATATTTGTACGGTCAAGAAATAAATTTAAGCACTTTTGCAATCGCAAAAATAAATATGTTTTTGCACGGTTTGGACAGTGCGGATATTCGTCGCGGTGATACTTTGTCCAGTCCTCAATTTTTAGATGAGTTGGGCGCATTAAAAAAGTATGATATTTGCGTGACAAATTTTCCTTACTCCATCAAAGAGTGGGCACACGAATCATTTGCTACCAACAAATACGGTCGTGTGGAGGGTTATGATATGCCCCCAAACAGCAATGCGGATTATGCTTTTATTTTACACATAGTAAAATCGTTAAATTCTAACGGTCGCGCCGGAGTAGTGGCTCCGCATGGTGTTTTATTCCGCGGTGGCAGTGAGGGAAGAATACGCGAGCAAATGATTAAAAATGATCTGATTGAAGCGGTAATAGCTATGCCGGCTAAGCTTTTTTACACCGTTAGTATTCCTGTATGTGTCATCATTTTTAACAAGAATAAACCGGAAAGTCATAAAAATAAAATATTGTTTATCAACGCCGAAAATGAATATTCAGATAATAAAAAACAAAATATTTTACGCAAACAGGATATTGATAAAATCACTCGTACCTACGATGAATACAAAGATGTAGAAAAATACGCGCGCATAGTTGATGCAAAAGAAATTGGCGAAGAAAATGATTATAATCTAAATGTCCGTCGCTATATAGACAGTTCGGAAGAGGAAGAAATAATTGATGTCTCGGCTGTTTGGCAAGAATTAAAAAAGCTGGAAAAAGAACGCGAAGAGATAGATAAAAAAGTGGATGGATATATCAAAGAATTAAATTATTAATTATAATTTTTTATGTTTAAGCCAAGGAGCGAAAGGTTGGAAAATTTGAGTAAGAAATTCGCTCAAAATATCAACGCGCTAGAAGAAATATTTAAGGGTAATGTTGGTGTATATATAGATTATGCCAATGTGCGCCCGTGGGCGACAAAATTGGGATGGAATATAGATTTACACCGACTAAAAACATTTTTAAATTCTTTTGATAATATAAAGGCAATTAAATTTTATGATGGTATTTTGGCGGGAGATACAAAATCAGAGCGGGCAGGCAAGGACAAACTAAAAATATTTAAAGCTGGTTTTATTTCAAAATCGGTAAAGATAATGAAAAAATCCATTGATCATACCAGTATAAAAGAATTTTCACCAGATTTACTGGAACAATTTATTCGCAAGTGTTTGTTGTGGAAATATAAACTGGAGACAATTGAATATTTGAATGAAAGATTCAAAGAAATGAATAGTATTGGAATATATTATTTAGAAGATAGAAAATGTAATTTTGATGTTGAAATTGGCACGACGATGATGCTGGATCTTGAACATGGCGCGGTAGATACATTTATCCTGTGGAGCGGGGATAGTGATTTTGCCGATGTTGTAAACAAATTGTTATTAGCTGGTAAAAAAGTTATTTTGTTTGCCACTGCCAGAAAAGTTTCAAAAGAATTAAATGATTTACAAGCGAATGGCTTGCTAATATATGATATTCAAAAAATTAGAGAATTTATTTGTTGGGTTGATCAGATCTAAAAATGCCAAAAGGACTCCTTGCGGAGCCCCTAAGCTATAGAATTCTTGAGGTTATTACTAACCTACAAATACAGCATACCACTAAAATCAGGTTTTTGTCAATATCCGCCAACCCTTGTGGATAAGTCATAAAATATGCTAAATAATCCAATAAAAACCAATTTTATATGCAAATAGAATTTACCAAAGAACAATATTTAACACTGATGAAAATGGTTTATTTAGGCAACTGGATGGCCAATTCCAGCCGCACTGACGACCAGCTGGAAGATTATGAAAAAATGGAAGATTATATTTTTTCTTTTGGCAAAGAGTTTGGTTTTTCGGAATATGTAGATGACGAAGAAGCTAAAAAAGGGAAATTTTTTCCAACCAGAATGTTTGAAGAGGGCACTGAAGTGATGGAGATAATTGATGATTATGATGATGAAACATTTTGGCAGGAGTTGCCGGATCGTTTGGGCGAGCGAGATTTTACACGCGAATATGGAGAAGAAAAAATTGAACAAATGGATAGAAAAGAAAGGTTTGTTTTGCGTTGCAATTTTATGGATAAATGGGGAGAAGAGTTGGAAGAAAATGGGATTGAACGGTTGGAGATTAAAAAATAATTATGCTAAAACAAAAAATAAAAATTCCGGAAGGGTGGAAAGAATATGATATAAAAAATATTTGTGACATTTTGATTGGTGGTACTCCAGCAAGAAATAACGAAGATTTTTGGGATACAAAAAAAGAAACAGATAATGTCTGGGTGTCAATAAGGGATATGTCTAATAGTGGTAAATATATTAGTGGTAGCGCGGAATACATATCAGATGAAGGTGTTAAAAAATCAAATGTAAAATTAATTCCAAAAGATACATTGATAATGAGTTTTAAATTATCAATTGGCAAGGTCGCAATTACAAAAAAAGAATTATATACTAATGAGGCCATTGCCGCTTTTGTAGTCAAGGATAAAAATTTGTTAGATTCCAATTATTTATATTATGCTGTGTCGGGATTAAATTATGATTTTGATACTGCGGTTAAGGGGAAAACTTTAAATAAGGAAAAACTTTTGAATACGCAAATTTTACTTCCACCGCTTGCCATCCAAAATAAAATCGCGGAAATTTTAGGGGCAGTGGATAGGGAAATCGAAAAAATTGAATTGATAATAGAAAAGAGTGAGATATTGAAAAATAGTCAATTAAATAAAATTTTTAATACTAAAAATAAAATAATTAAATTGGGTGATTATGTAAGTCATGTTGGGAGTGGATCAACACCGAGAGGTGGCGAAGATGTATATTTAAAAAAAGGAATACCGTTTATTAGAAGTCAAAATGTATATTTTGATGGATTAAGAACAAATGATATTGTATATATATCAAATGAGATTGATCAACAAATGAAGCGGTCAAAGGTGACACCAAAAGATGTATTATTAAATATCACTGGTGCGTCAATTGGTCGAGCTTGTATTGTGCCAGACGATCTGTTTAAAGCGAATGTTAATCAGCATGTTTGTATTGTTAGACCAAAAGATAAATTATTGCCCGAGTTCTTGTTTTATTTTTTTCAGTCAAAAATTGGCCAAAATCAAATAATGAGTTTACAAGCTGGTGGAAATAGACAGGGATTAAATTTCCAACAAATTAGATCATTTAAAATTTTTTTACCACCATTAGAAAAGCAAAAAGAAAGTATTGGCATTCTTAGTATAATTGATGAAAAAAATTCAATTTATAAAAAAATAAAAAATAATTTTTCCCAACTCAGAAAAGGTCTAACGGCTGATTTGTTGGGTGGTACTGCCAAAATATGAATTGCAGATTGTGTCAAAAAGGAAAAATATTAAGAGAATCACATATTATACCTAAAGGTTTTTTTAGGGATATATATACAGACAGTGACAATACTTTGTTTTTAATTTCTACAGAAGGATGTTCAAAGCGCAGACCCAAAGGTTCATTTATCAGATAAAGCATATATTTTAAAAGCGGATTGTTATAAATTAAAGTTGTTTTTTTTATCATTATTATGGCGCGCGTCCATTAGTAGTATGTCAGAATTCAAACTAATTTCGATTGGTTTAAAATACGAATCTCAAATTCGCGATTCTTTGATAGAAAATAATCCGGATAAATATAATTCTTTTTCAATTATTTTAAGTAAGTTTGACAGTGTGAGCTTGGGTAAAATTGCTGAGAAAAACATGCAAATGCCGTTTCAGCAAAAAATTGACGGTATAAACTATTCTGTATTTTATTTACCTAACTGTTTTAAAATTTTAATAAAAGTTGATCAAAGAAAGAATAGCGCTGAGTTATCATTTGTTGAATTAAAAAATGACAATCGAATATTTATTATAAAATTGAAAAAGTATGAAGAGACTCCTGAATTTAAATTAATGATAAAAATGGTTTCTAATAGCGAATTTTAAATATGCTTTCCAAAGAATACACCAACTGGACGGACAAAATGTATCAATATCTTTCTTGGTGTTTGTTTAAAAAAATATATGGCGCAACTGAGTGGTATGAAAAAGAAGCAAATAGAATAAAGCGATTGGCAGAAAAATCTAGCGCAGGACTGATAAATGATCAGTGTAAAATTGTAGAGAATAGAGCGTTACGATTAGGCAATGAGTATGGTGAATGGTCGCTGGGAAATTATGAAAAAATGTATAGGGACGATTATTGTGATGACGATTACGATTATGGTGAAGATAATTTTAGATGCGCGCCGGTTGATTATAACAATGAATTTTATAATATTTGGAAAGATGCCCTGCGTAGAAAATTATCGGTTAAAATAGTATATGATTCCACTACCTCTGGTATATCAGAACGGTTGGTTGACCCGTATAAATCCAGCGCGCCTTATGGCGAGGGGTATTGCCACAATCGGGGAGAAGTAAGAAAATTTCGTTTTGATAGGATAATTGATATCAAAATGACCGATAAACAGTTTATTAAGCCAAAAATTTTATAGTTTGTTAACCATTTGCCTGGTGTTGGGAAAATGGTTCCATACATATTTAGAGCAATTTTGATCGTATTGCCGATGTCGGGAAAACGACAAACCATTATGTTGATGTCAACGAAATGGTATTAATTAGCTAAGTATAAACAATTTTTATGAAATTTAACGAACAATACACCGTAGAAAATCACATCATAAAA
>JAVHOZ010000042.1:0-3589 GCA_036170335.1 Candidatus Magasanikiibacteriota bacterium
TGGTGTCAGTGTCACATCCGCCTTTGTTGGTACACCAATTTTTATCAGATGGACCGATACAATCCTATACATCTAGGATCGGTATCGGAGTTGCAGTGGCCGACGGAGTGGGTAGTGGGAGGGGTTGGTTTGGTCTATCGTTTTATTTAGAAATTAACGTATATCCCCACCCCAAATATAATCAAGAAAATTTGGAGAATAAAATTTACCAACAAGTCGTGTTTGTTTAATGCTGGCCAACTTGGCCAAATTATCTAAAGTATCCAAATCCGTAACAGTTGGATTTTCCTTTACTTCCAAGGCTATTTTACTATCTAAAATAAAATCAATTTCTTGTCCGGTTTTTAGTGCATAATATCGCAAATTACCTTTGTGTCTTAGTTGATTAAATATAGCATTTTCAAATTTTACCCCTCCAGAAACATCGGTCAAAATTTCAACTAATCCGTTATCAGCAAAATATATTTTCTTGGCCTTTACTATCTCTCTATCCAAACTATTGGTATGTACAGGTACCAATGAAATTAAATAGGTCTTTTCAAATAACGCGACATAATTTATTACTGTCGTACGTGAAATACCGGTAAGACGGGAGACCTTGGAATAATCCAATCTTGTACCAACACGAGAAGCCAACATTTTTATCAAATTATAAACATCACTGCTCTCACGAAAATCTACCAAAGATTTAATATCAATATTAACGTATGAACTAATAATATCATTCAACATATATTTTTTATCCTCACCACTGTTCATCATGACCACCTCTGGAAAACCACCATACTTTATAAAATCAGCGTACATTACATTTAAGCGATTAAATTCATGGGAATCGATTTTTTTGTTTAAAAAATCTACATCCGACCAGGATACATTTTTAAAGGTTAAATACTCACCAAAATCCAAAGGAAACAATTCAAATATTCTTTTACGTCCAGACAAAGATTCACCAAACAAATTTTTTAGATAGTATGAACTGGAACCGGTGGCAATAAATTTTATGTCATAAGTATCATACAAATATTTTAACACACCACTAATTTCTGGATAAAGTTGTATCTCATCTATAGCAATGTACATTTTTTTTTCAATGCTTAGACCTAATTGTTTCAATTTTAATATAATATTATCAAAATTTTTCTCAGAAAATAATTCACGATTATTTATTTGTTGAAGATCAATATAGATTTTGTTGTCTGATTTTATTTCGGAAAGTAAATGTTTTACTATGGTGGTTTTGCCAACTCGTCGCAGACCTGTTAGGACAGTAATTTGTTTATTCTCAAGATGTTTTTTAAGCTGACCGTATATTTTGCGCTGAAAAAAAATATTAGCCATATTTTTAAATTAAAGATAGTTTTACTAAATGACAATTGTATTATACATCTAGTATTGACAACTGCCAAGTGTATTTTTCAACACTTATCCCCACCCACCTTGTCCACAGTGGTGAAGTATGACAACATATAGGTATATTGTGGTTAGATAAGCGGAAAAAAAATAGTTTTATTATAAAATGGTAGAGCTGTCTAGTTGACAGTGATTCCCGCTTTTGCGGGAATGACAAATAGTGTTTTGAGGATATTAAAAAACCATGTTTTGAAACACGGTTTTTTGTTTGAGTGTTTTTATTGTATTGGTTGTTGTATTTTGTTTGGAGCGACTAAGACTTTGTATTTGAATTGGGTGTAGGCACCTTTATTTGGAGTGTCTTTAAGATTTATACACTCCATATTTTTGTTCACCGTCCCATTACACCACCCCCAGTTATCCAACACTTGGACAAATGGTTGAAATATACAATATCCTTCTGGGAAGTCGGTGTGCATTTTGGTGTCAGTGGAACATTCGTCTTTGTTGGTACACCAATTTTTGTCGGTTGGACCCAGACAGTCGTAGGTGCCGTTGGAGGCGAAGTAGTGAGGGTCACAAGATCCTTTGAGGATGGTGCCGAAGTCGGTGGCGTCGGATTTACAGATTTTACCGTCACCCCAGTTGACGATTATTTGTTTGATAGGCATTTGGTTTTTGTCAGCGTAGGCGAAGAATTGGATGGTGGCGGTGTGAGGGAGGGAGGTGATGCGGACATTGCCGTCGGATTTGTCGTTTATACTATTTTTTTAACTTCAGCAATAAAAAAAATTTTTATTTTAACCCAATCTATCGGCCTCATCATTTGTGGTAAAGGTTGTTTTTCAGCTTCTTTAAAATATACTAGTGATTTACAAATATGCACAATATCATAATTTATACCAGCATATTTTTTATTTAATTTTGTAAATAAACTAATCAAATTAGTTTTTTCAGTATGTAAATACCAATATAGATCAATAAAATCTTTTTTAGTGTTTCTGTCGGAAATAGCGGTGATTTTCATTAAAGCAATATCAGTCTTGTTTGCTATTTTCACTTGATTGAATAATATGATAGGTAATTTTAACAAAGAATATGGATAAGTCATAAAACTCATCTTTACTCCATCTAAATATCCTTCTAGCGTATTTTCTTCCTCATTTAAAACTTGAAATTTGCCAAATTTTTGCAATTGAGACAACAACACTTTGGTAGAAAAATTCTTTTTGGTAAACCAATCCAAATCAACTGACTGACGATGCCCGTATTGCAAAGCCAAAGCCGTACCACCAGCTAAATAATATCTTTTTAACCAATTGACCTTACTAATTTTTTCTAAAACTAATTTAGTATCCGGCGCTAAAGTTTCTAAAAACATATTAAACTATATTCCAAAAATTTTTAGATTTAGTAGAGACATTACGGCTAGTGAGAACAGTTTTTTTTATAATACGTTTACCAAATTTAGATATCAACCAATTGGTCGCAAACAAACCACCTTTTTCCGCTATTCTATCGATCACAAAATCACGATTTTCTTTTTTAATCGTTTTAATATCTGTATCCCAAAACATTTTTTTAACCTCTTTTGGCATCATCATACAATAATATTATACCATAAAATCAACAAAAAACAACCTCAACTATCTCATTGTAATCACGCCCGTGCCATCATTTTTACTCTATCAATGGATAACTCTTTCATTTTTCTTAAAGGCACAAAATCTTCAATGTTAATTTTCATAATATCAATATTAACAATATTGCCATCTTTGTCATAATCCAACACTACATTACCATTTACATCCGAATCAACACTTTTGTTTTTGGAAAATTTTAAAGATAAAATACTGTTTTGCGAGTTGTATTTAATTTTAGGAGACATATTTTTTATAACAGATTTTTATAGGTATTCTAATAACTTTTTAGCAGAAATTCCCTTACCTTTATTATCTCTATCCGCATTAAAAACTACTTCATAATTATTTGGATTATCTAAAAAAATAGGGCGAATAATCATCACTTCATTATTTGATTCCAAAACAAAATGATTGGTTTTAAATTGCCCGCGCCAAACTTTTGGTAAAGTAATTTGACCTTTGGATGTGGTTTTTTGAACAACTTTTTCCATAGAAGTAAAATTAGTAATAAAGTCTTACATTCTTACTATAAGATTTTTCTACTTAATTGTCAATATATATTCTCAACTTATCCCCACCCACCTTGTCCACAG
>JAVHOZ010000043.1:0-3558 GCA_036170335.1 Candidatus Magasanikiibacteriota bacterium
TCTCCATTCTCCGCCCCACACGCCTGTAAATTCATCCTCCCCCCAGCCGTCTTCTTCACCGCATAATAAGTCTTATTCACACTTCCCACCTTTGGATCAAAAGGAATAGCCGTAATATAAGTAGGAACCAAAGAAGAAGAAAGATCCAAACAAGCAGCTGCAGTAGAAGAAACCACATTTCCACCAACACTACCACCAATTATAACACTTTTTAACTCCGGAGTTAAGAGAGCATCAGCATAAGCATAAATACCAGCAAAAGTAGATTGACTATTATCCGTAATACTAACTGAACTACTACTACTGTTTCCACCACAAGACACATTACATTCAACACCATCACTACCCAACGCGAGGATGGCAATGACAACAACAACTAAGAGGATTTCTAGGGAGGGTGAAGTCGGAGGGGAATTTCATTTTCATAATTTTAGAATGAAGCTACTTCCTGCCAAGAATTTAAAACTATTTTTGGATCGATTTGGTTAACTAAAATTTTTACTTTCCTAGTAATTGTACCAATTTGACTGGATATTTGTATAGTTCTAAATTGTCCGCCATTATTTATAATTTCATAATTACAAGTTTGTCCGTTAATTTGCGCGTTTCCTATCCCGACAGTGGACGAACATAATTGTATTTTGTTTAAAGCTATTTCAGCACAGGCATTAGTGGTTGCTTTGGCAGTGTTTGATTGTTCTAACACAAAACTATTTTGATAAGAATACAATCCTGACAATACTAAATACAATACTACTGCGACACCAAAAGCGCCGACGATTAAAACACCGATTAAAACGGCAAAACCGTTTTTGTTAAGGTTGTCGTAGAGTGGCTGTGCCATAAAAAGTTTGACTATAATTATATTCGGTACGATTGGCGACGTTGTTATAATTTAAAGTGAATTTTATTTTGATAGAGTTTTGTAAATTGTTTGGAGTTAAATTTGTAAATTGTAAATCACTTACGATTAAATGATTTGATGAAAGTGGAATGGTTTGGTTGAGTATTGTTTCGCGCAATGTACCACTAACTACATCGAAAGTTGTATTTTTTCCGGAAAAATCTTGCAGTTGCAAAGTATTGCCACTATTACCATTTGTTGGAAAAATTATTACAGCCGAATTTCTTATTTCTTGATTTAAAATTTGTAGTATTTGTGTTCCTTGTTGTTCAACTGAACTGATAGTTCTATTTTTTACCCTAGATTGAGTGAGCAATGCAATCATGACGGTAATCGCCAGCAATAAACAGGCGGCAATTACGGTGTAGAGTAACAGTTCGATTAGTGTAAACCCACGATTGTCTTTTGAATTTATCATATTATTAAACGCCACAAAATTGTGTACTGGTACCAGTGCTGGTGGCTGTGCGCCAATCGGAAAATAAAGTTGAAAAAGAAACTGAAACCTGATTTCCACCAGTTTGTTTCCAAGTTACTTCCGAAGTAACTTGTTTGGTTTGTGAATTGACATCAACCACATTCACGGAGCGAGTAAAATTTTCGACAATGTCTGTTTGTCCGGCAAATACCCACTTGTTAGTAGAAGTTATGCCGTGGTTGCCGACAGCTAGATTAGAAAAACTTTCATCTCTAATATTGCGCGCCGCTTCTAAACCTTCTTCCACTAAAAAAATAGCTCGGCTACGCTGTCCGGCGCGCAAGGTACTTTCTTGGCTAAAACCTAATACTCCTAAAAAAGCTAAAGCAAACATTGCCAACAGACCGCTGGATAAAATAATTTCTATCAAGGAAAATCCATTTGTCCCAAAGGCATTTTTTTGTTTAATGGTGGCCACAATATTATGGATTATTAATAATTCCCATCCCGTTAATACTCAATTGTGTTTGACGTCCGTCTAAGTGTGTCAATTTTATTGTACCAATAACATTTGGTGTGCCAAAGAGTGGAGAGAAAATTATTTCTGTTGTTCCGGATAACTCCACGGCACTGGATAAAGAAAAAATTTCATCGAAAGCTTGATCGCGGTTGGCAAAATCTTGTCCTTTAAAAATAGTCAAAGATCCGGTTTTTATATTTACCCCCCAAGCGGAACCACCGTCCACAGCTTGAGATTTTAGCTGGGCGCGATGCAAAATATCTTCTATGGTAATCGCTGTTATACTCATTTCATTTTCGGCTTGCAAAGACAGATACATGGGTGTGGCTAACACCGCCAAAATTCCCATTATACTAATCGCCAACAACAATTCCAACAGCGTAAAACCATTTTTTTTATTCATATTTCTAGGGTGTTGTTGGAATAAGCTCGACATATTTTCCATTTACCCAACCGTTTTGATTTGATGTTAAGGCTATTTTGTACCAGCCGTCTTGTATTTCTAAATAGTTATATTTTTCTCCAGCTGAGGTTGTACTGATTACAATAGAATCTGTCGAAGGATTACTACGAATATTTAAATAACCGGATTTAGTTTGTAAAATTTCTAGATAACCAGATACTATTATACTTGAAGTTGGAGTTGAAGATAGTGAGGGAGTTGGGGTGGAAGTAGGAATGTTATTGTTTGTTCCACTTGGGCTAGTTGGAATTATTGGATTTATAATTGTAGTGGTACTAACGGTAGGGAAAGTTGGAGCCTCATGATTTGAAGTTTGAGTGATTGGGTTGGGTGAACTTATTTGAACTGAAGAGGATTGATTGTTGGGTTGTGGTTTTTGATTTAATCCACCCACTAGACTATAAATTGGCAAAATCACGGCCATTGCTACGGCCACCACTCCCAACCACACTATTACCAACAACAATGGTTCCAAAATTACACTCAAATTTTTGGTAGTTAGTTCAGTTTTATTTTCGTAGTTTTCACTAATTTTTAAAAATATTTTTCCTAGTCTACCGGAGCGTTCTCCGACGGCGATCAAACTTTGAATAGTAGTTGGAATTATTTTTTTTATGTGTTTGTTAGCATGAAAAAATTCTTCAAATGATTTTCCTTCCTCGACACTATCTTTTAGTTGTATATATATTTTACTATAAGCATGTAAGGTGCCGGATTCTTTTAATGAGTCCAAAGCCTCAATTACCGGTAATCCCGCTTCAAGTAATGTGCCCATGATATAACCAAAGCGCGCCAACTCTACTTCACGGATAAGATTTTTAATTCCTGGAATGGAAAATAAAATTGCTTGGCCAATGAACTTTGTTTTTTGGTAGAAAAATAAAAAGTAGAAAAACACGATGACACTAGTTATAAAAATAGGTACCACAAATGATCCATAACGTGATAAAAATCCACCAAAAGCCATCAGTGCTCTAGTGACTAGTGGTAATTTTAAATTTAGTTGGCTAAAAACTGTGGAAAGTTTTGGTAATATAAACCAGGCAATCCCAATACCAACTGTCATAGCCACTCCCATCACAAACACCGGGTACATCATGGCCGCTCTGATTTTGGCTTTGAATGATTGACTTTTTGTTTGTTGAACCACCACCACCGCCAAACTTTGATGGAGGCGACCACTTTCTTCACCGATTTTTACCAAAGAAATAATATGAGGTGGCAATCATTAGAAAAAACAAAGCTATTGCCAC
>JAVHOZ010000044.1:0-16389 GCA_036170335.1 Candidatus Magasanikiibacteriota bacterium
TCAAACGCTCTCGTCTTCACCGCTGGACTAGCCACATAATGTTTGGCCGGAAACAGCCAGATATCCTCTTGTTCTCTTTCCACTTTACGGGTCACCGGATCCAAGCGTTCGACTTTTTCTATCTTATCGGAAATTTCAAAACGATAAATATTTTCTTCATTCACCGGAATAATCTCAAACACCAGTCCAGTCATCCGAAAATGTCCGCGCGACAAATCGCTGTTGGTGCGTTCGAATTGCATCTCGATCAATTTCTCCATCATCCCCCGTCTATCCAAATTTTCACCCGTACGCAAATGCAACACCGTCTGCTCATATTCTTTTGGCGAACCAAGATTGTAAATCGCCGACACCGACGCCACAATAATGACATCTTTGCGCGACAATAGCGCCTGCGTACAGGCATGACGCAACCGATCTATCTCCTCATTGATCATCGCCTCTTTTTCAATATAAGTATCGGTGTGCGGCATATATGCCTCCGGCTGGTAGTAATCATAAAAAGAAACAAAATATTCCACCGCACTATCCGGAAATAATTCACGAAATTCATTACAGAGTTGCGCCGCCAAAGTTTTGTTGTGCGCAATCACCAAAGTTGGCTTCTGAGTTTGTTCAATCACGTTGGCTATGGTAAAAGTCTTGCCCGAACCGGTAACCCCAAGCAGAGTTTGTTTGGCAAACCCTTTATTTAAACCAGCTACCAACTGTTTTATAGCTTTTGGCTGATCACCGGCTGGTACCATTTTAGATTTTATTTCAAATTTCATATCAATATCTTTTCATCACCATACTTTCTGCCACGCCAATTAAAACTAAATTGATTATCAATGACGAACCACCATAACTAACAAAAGGCAATGTTACTCCCGTCACTGGCAACAAACCAAGATTGGCTCCAATATTAATAAATAATTGACTGGCAAGCAACACCGTAATTCCACTCACCACCACTGAAGAAAAATCGTCATCACTATTTCCCGCCAACACCACCAATCGCCACATCAATACACTAAACAATATTAACATGACCAACACTCCGGCAAAACCAAGTTCTTCACCAATGACTGAAAAAATAAAATCAGTCTGCGCTTCCGGTAAAAAACGCAATTGACTTTGTGATCCAAAACCCAAACCTTTTCCAAATAATTGTCCAGAACCAACCGCGATAATTGCTTGGGTAGTGTTGTAACCAGCGCCCAAAGGATCACGAGCAGGATTCACAAATGTCAGCACCCGTTCTTTTTGATAATCATGCAATAAAAAAAACCAAGCAAAAACAGAAAACGCCACCATAATACTTACAAAAGAAATAACCAACACCCGGCGCGCTCCAGTAAATAACATTAAAGAAAACCAAATCACACCAAGTAAAACTGCCGAACCCAAATCCGGCTGCGCCATAGTCAAACCTATCGCCGCCAACGTTATCACCAACGTACCAAAAAAATACAACGGCCGTTCAAATCGACGTCCAAAATTGGAAATAGAATATGCTAAAATAAAAATCAAAGCGGCTTTAGCCAATTCCACCGGCTGAAAAGAAAAACCACCAAGCATAAACCAACCGCGCGTACCACGAATAGTCGAACCTAACACCAAAACTAATAATAACAAAGTCAAAGAAAATAAATACAACGGCTTGGACAAAGTACGAAAAAAACTCGCCTGCATCAAACTGGCAAAAAATAATCCAAACAATCCAATCCCCAAAGCAACCAACTGTTTTCGCACATAATCAACCCCTAAACCACGCGACAACTCTACACTATAAATCGCCGCCAATCCCAAAGCACACAAAAGCAAAGCTGAAAAAAACAGCAGCCAATCAAAATTGCGTGGAGAAAATTTGGCTAAACTAATCATATTTATCGTTCCGGGGCAAGATACACGTCCTGTTTGTAAATGTCAATCAACGGAAATAACTGAATATCCGAGATCGATAAATTGTCAGAAAAATTTCGCAAATCAACCGAGCGAGTTTCCAATGATTTAAAATCCTTTAAAACCAGTGGCATCACCCCAACCACACCACCATCCTGAACCAAACCGACTACAAACAACCCATCACGATACCCGAACGCCGAGTTATTGGTAATTTTGAATTCGAC
Source organism: Candidatus Magasanikiibacteriota bacterium (assembly GCA_036170335.1). Lineage (GTDB taxonomy): Bacteria > Patescibacteriota > Patescibacteriia > Magasanikbacterales > GWA2-37-8 > CAIOJG01. Next base: position 2,112 of record JAVHOZ010000044.1, read on the forward strand.
AACATTGGCTGATACACCGTCAGTTGTCTGTGGCGCGGAAAAAGAAAAATCTTGGATATTAAAATTCAAACGATCATTTTGCCAATTCATCGGATTGGGCACGGTATGAGCGGAAACCCTCTGCCACTCTACATTTTCTATAATTAAATTTACTCCATTGGGATAGCCATCTTTATAACCATAATACACCATGGGGCGACTTTCATTGACCAACAAAAATCCTTTTTGAACCGGAGTCTTATTGTTATCAATAGAAAAATAATAATCAAAATGAACAATAAAATTTTTATTGGGATTACTAACCTCGGCCGCCAAATCATAGGTTTTGGATCCGCCGGCATAAACATTTACTCCAGTAATTTGAAATGGAACAGGCGCATAACGATCTTTGATGCCGGAATAATCCGGAAAATGAGATAAGTCATTGTGTAGAGCAATGTCAGACTGAATTCCATAAAAAATATAACCTCCCCACAACCACAAACTAAACATCCAGAATACAACAGAAAGAAAAAAAAGTATTCCAACCGTGATTTTATATAACAAAACTTTGTGTGTAATAAACCAAAAACTGCGTTTAAACTGAGAAGTGGAAAATTCCCCAGTTACATCTTCAAAACGATTGGCATTACCCTTGGCATTTTTGACTGGCGTAACCGCGGTAATCAAATCACCGTCATGGTTGTTATTTTTTTGATTATAAATATTGAGCATACTACATTGTCATTGTTATACACTTGTCATTCCCGTGAAAACTGGAACCTAATAATATTAATATTATACCGCAATTTTTACCTTTTTTCAAACCTTGTCGAAAATGCCTATGTATGGTAAAATATTATATGTAAAATTAGTTAAGATTCTAGAAAAAATTTATGCCAAAAAGTACACAACATGGGAGGATTGAAGAAGAAAAACCGAAATCAACAAAACCAGAAAAAAAGATAGATACCTCAAAAAACGACAGCACCTATAGTGCCAAAAATATTACCGTCCTTGAAGGTCTAGAGGCAGTGCGTCGTCGTCCTGGTATGTATATCGGCAGTACCGGCCCAACTGGCCTACACCATTTGATCTGGGAAGTTGTGGACAATTCTATCGACGAAGCGATGGCCGGATACTGCAACGAAATATACATTACTTTGTTACCAGACCATCAAGTGCAAGTAAAAGATAATGGCCGTGGTATTCCAGTAGACATCCATCCAACGCAAAAAATTTCCGCTTTGGAAATTGTTATGACCATCTTGCATGCCGGTGGTAAATTTGGCGATGGCGGTTATAAAATTTCTGGTGGTTTACATGGTGTCGGTGCCTCGGTAGTCAATGCCCTCTCTATTGACACTCGTGCTGAAGTACACCGTGAAGGTCAAGTTTGGGTTCAAGAATATAAAATCGGCAAACCACAAGGCAAAGTAAAAGCTGTCGGCAAATGTAAAGACACCGGCACCACCATCACTTTCCGTCCCGATGATAGTATTTTTGAAACTCTGGATTTTGATTGGAAAATTATCGTTGATCATTTGCGTCAATACGCTTATTTATCCAAAGGCGTAAAATTAATTTTAAAAGATCGCCGTAGTGCAGAGGAAAAAGCCAAGGATAAAAATGCCATTACATTTCCAGACCCAACTTATCAATTTTTCTTTGAAGGTGGCATCGCCTCTTTTGTGCGCTATCTCAATCAACACAAAGAAATCCGAAATGAAAATATTTTTTATGTAGAAAAAGAAGTCGAAGATGTCAAAGTAGAATTGGCTTTGCAATATAGTGAAGATTATACCGAATCACTTTTTGCTTTTACCAACAATATCCACAATCCTGACGGTGGTACTCATGTGCAAGGTTTTCGTACTGCTCTAACCCGTTGTCTCAATACCTACGCCCGTAATAAAAGTTTTCTCAAAGAAAAAGATCCCAACCTTACCGGCGAAGATGTGCGTGAAGGTCTCAATGCAGTTATTTCTATCAAACTTCGCGAACCACAATTTGAAGGTCAAACCAAATCAAAACTCGGCAACACTGAAGCCAAAACTGCGGTAGAAACCGTCATGGGTGAACAACTTACTATCTTTTTGGAAGAAAACCCAAAAGATGCTGAAGCAATCATTAACAAATGTTTACTCTCCTCCCGTGCTCGCAATGCCGCCAAAATTGCTCGTGATGCCATACTTCGCAAAGGGGCGTTAGAAGGATTTACGCTACCCGGTAAACTCGCCGATTGTTCATCACGCGATGCGACCCAATCCGAATTGTATATTGTGGAGGGAGATAGTGCTGGTGGCTGTTGGGATGGAAATACAAAAGTTGCTTTAGCAGATGGACGCAATATTTCCTTTATAGATTTAGTTAAAGAAAACAAAGCTGGAAAACAAAACTTTTGTTATACAATGAGAGATAATGGCCATATAGGCATAGAACAAATTTTAAACCCAAGAATAACAAAAAGAAACGCCGAGGTTACCAAAATTATTTTGGATAATGGTGAAGAATTAATATGTACTCCTGACCATTTATTTAGACTGGTAGATGGTACATATATAGAAGCTCACAAATTAACTCCTCAACACAGCCTTACTCCGCTTTATAAACAGATCTCCAAAAAGAAAGGATTGAGAACGTTAGACGGATACGAAATGGTTTTTGACCCAAAATTGAAAGATTGGTTTTATACTCACATCATAGCTGACATATACAACCTAAATAATAATTTAGATAGAGCATCGGATGGAAAACACCGACATCATTTAGATTATAACAAAAGAAATAATAACCCAACAAATATTAAACGAGTTACTTATGAGCAACATATGGCTATACATTATGCTCATCTTGAGAAAACTTTACATCGTCCTGATTCCAAACTAAAATCAATTTTAACAAAGCAAACCAACTCTTTTAGACAAAAGGCTAAACAAAAAAGTTTAGAAAAAAAAGAATTATCTGCACTAGCCAAACAGCAATGGCAAAATGAACAACTATTAGCTTGGAGAAAAGATAAAACCAGCGAACAATGGACAGAAGAATTCCGAGCCAAACGAACTGCCGCCTACAATCAAACATATCTACAGAACAGTTTAGCTTTTGCTAAAAAAATATTGGAACAAACTGGTAATGTTTTCGAAAATTACAATAAATTAAGAGCGACCTTACCAAAAAGAGACAATAATATTGTAAAACTTGAAACATTATTAAACCGATTTTTCCACGATGAAAAACAACAATTTATTGAAGCGGTCGCCAACTACAATCATAAGATTGTTAGAATAGAAAAAATGGCGCAAAAAGTGGATGTCTATGACATCGAAGTACCAAACACGCACAACTTTGCTTTGGCTTCAGGAATTTTTGTCCACAACAGTGCCAAGCAAGGCCGCGATCGTGAATTTCAGGCTATTCTTCCTTTGCGTGGTAAAGTATTAAATGTAGAACGTGCGCGTATTGATAAAATTCTCGGCAATAACGAATTAAAATCTCTGATCATCGCCATTGGTTGTAATATTGGTGAACAATTTGACATCGCCAAATTACGTTATCATCGTATTATTATTATGACCGATGCCGACGTGGATGGTGCCCATATTCGTACTTTACTTTTGACATTTTTTTATCGCCACTTCCCTCAACTTATCGCTGGCGGACATATATACATCGCCCAACCTCCACTCTATGGTGTAAAAGTTGGCAAAGAAATTCGCTACGCTTTTGATGAAGAAGAAAGAGATAAAATTATCACCGAAGTTACCAACCAAAAAACCGACAAAGCCGAAGCCAAAGGTAAAAAGAAAAAAGAAGAAACTCCTGTCGAAGCGCAAGGTGGCGGCGAAGGCTCTGAAGGTGAAAGTGAAGTAGAAACCTTTACTGTTGGTGGGGTAAAAATAAACGTTCAACGCTACAAAGGTTTGGGTGAAATGAATCCCGAACAACTTTGGGCCACGACCATGGATCCAACCAATCGCATTATGAAAATTGTAAACGTAGAAGACGCCGAATTGGCCAATGAAATTTTTGAAATTCTCATGGGTGACGAAGTGGAACCACGCAAAAAGTTTATCCAGACGCAGGCGAAGTATGTAAAGAATTTGGATATTTAATTTCTCTGTCATTCCCATGAAAATGGGAATCAACACAAATAAAAAATCACCGATTAAACGGTGATTTTTTGTTTTCCTCAATATTCAAAAAGTTTTTGGATACTTAGGGGATTGCGGACTTTTTTCAGGTGCAGACAGGAGCTAAATGAACTAGCTCAACTGTCTGCAGATGGTCAACCGAGTGCGGAAGACCAAGGCGACCAACCACAGTCCGATGACGAACTTGTTGGATAGTGTCCAAAAGTTCTGACCACTCATATAGCCGATGGATAGGGAGACCATCATCATGAACCATGCGACGCTCAGTAACTTTGTGGACGCCTTGATGCGTCCATCCAATTCAAAAGACTCAAACGCTTTCTTGTGATGCGCGATGTGTGCAGTGGCACCACGCACGATGGAGAGCGCCGAAAACACTGCCGAGAACACCAAACACATGATCGTGAAAATGGCCATGATGAACTCCTCAAAAGAGGCACATTGTAGCGCCGGTGATTGCCACGACTGTGGCGGAAAGAAACTGACAACTGACATAGGTGTCCAATTCTATTGAGTTTGGCTCAACACAATTGGACACCTATTATATTTTATTTGTAAAGGTACGACTTGCCAATTGAGGTTATTTAACTTAATAACTGATCATTGTAGCACGAATTCATGGTTTTGTCAATAGGGTTTCGGGTATTTTTTGCTGTGTTAAGCAAAAAAACCTTCAAAAAAGAGGTCTTCATATTTATCCATATATCAACTCAACCAACACATTTCATATCTTCTCAAATTTCCATTTAAAAACTCAATAGAAACTTAAGGGGACGGACTTTTTTTAGCCGTCGACAGGAGCTTCAAAAACAAGCTCGACCACCAACTAGTGCTATGCGTAAAAACGCAGGCAAAAGTCCCAAAACCTACTATGGCTACCGGCGTTTGCGTCGGCGACCACCCAAAATCGAATTGCGCTGGGCAGCCAACACTGACAGATCACCACGCAGACTGTCGATCACGATCTCGTCGTCGCACAACTGCAGCTCGACAGCAACCAGCTTGTTGTCCAAGGACAATATCTCCTCTGACAACTCGGTCGTCAACTGCTGTTCTGTATACAGAAGCTCGCGAAGCGCAACAATCTGCTTGTCTTTCTCCCGGAGCGCATCATAGCGTTCCTTCTCGGCCAACTCGCGCTGGGATCCAACCCAAAAGTGCTCATTGAACCAACTGACCACGTTACAACACATCTCGAGAATTACCCTCGCAACAGAGGCACTTTTTTGCCTCGGAGCGATATCCGAACAAGACATACTGTCCTCCATGCTTGGGTCGTATAACTCGCCGTCATTCGGCGATATTTTTTTGACCATTAAAGCCAATATAGCCTATACCTTTTTCCAAAAAAGTCAACCCTACCAACCAAAAAAAACGCTGTGGATATAGCTATTGACTTCTAACCATACAGCTGATATATTATCTCTATCAAGCAGCCACGAGGCTGTTTTAAAAACCAAAATTATTCATTTTGGCTAATATTAGGTAATTATATGCAAATCGTAGAATCGGTAAAAGATTATTTTATAGGCTCTTATGCCGAAATGAAAAAAGTCACTTGGCCAACCAAACAGCAAACCATTAACTATAGTTTGTTAGTGGTGGGATTGAGCGTTGGGGTAGCGGTCTTTTTTAGCATATTAGACTATATTTTTAGTTTTGGTATTGAACAAATTATTACTCGTTAATTTTAGGAGGAACATATGGCAAAACAAACCCTTAATCTAGGACGCCGCTGGTATGTATTACATACTTATAGTGGCTACGAAGAAAACGTCAAACGCAATCTGGAACAACGCGTTGAATCTTTCATGATGGGAGACAAAATTTTTAATGTTTTAGTTCCAAAAGAACAAAAAATAAAAATAAAAAATGGTAAACGCACGACTTTGGAAGAAAAAATTTTTCCAGGGTATGTGTTAGTAGAAATGGTTGTGACCGATGACAGTTGGTATGTGGTACGAAACACTCCGAATGTGACCGGCTTTATCGGCTCCGGTACTACGCCGACTCCAATCGATCAAAAAGAAGTAGAACAACTGTTGAAACGCACCTCCGCTGTCGCTTCTCAACACAAGATTGATGTGGAAGTAAACGATGTCGTGCGTATCAACGACGGTCCTTTCAAAAACTTTGAAGGCAAAGTATCTCATGTAGATTCTGAACGCGGAAAAATAAAAGTATTGGTCACCATGTTTGGACGTGAGACACCGGTTGAACTGGATGCTTTACAAGTTAAGAAAATATAATAAATTTTAAACGGTGGTTCACTGTGAACGCTTCTCACCGATTAAAAATAAAATAATTAAATTTATATGGCTAAAAAAATTCTAACCCAAATCAAATTACAAATCATGGGTGGAGCAGCTAACCCTGCGCCTCCAGTTGGTCCAGCACTTGGTCAACACGGTGTAAATATCCAAGGTTTTTGCAAAGAATTCAACGACAAAACTCAAGATAGAAAAGGTGAAGTCGTACCGGTAATTATCACCGTCTATGCCGATCGCAGTTTCAGCTTCATCATGAAGATAGCTCCAATGTCAGAGTTGATCAAAAAAGAAGCCAAAATTGCCAAAGGTTCAGCCAAACCTTTACAAGAAAAAGTTGGCAAACTTAGCAAGGCACAAGTAAAATCTATTGCTGAAAAAAAGATGCCAGATTTGAATGCGAACAGTTTGGAAGCAGCCATGAGATTGGTAGAAGGAACTGCTAAACAGATGGGTGTAACTATCGAAGGATAAAATAAAATCGAATCGAAAAAATAAAAGAAGCGGGCAATTTCCGCTTCTTTTATTTTTTCATTATTTTTTATTAAATATTTTTTAAATTTCTCTCCTTGCGCCACTGGAAAAAATCATTTTTAAAGAAGACAAAAAATGCCGGCAAAATAAATATTAGTGCTAAAATTGTTTCCCATTCTTCCCCATTTAGTGGCAAAAATTTCAGTATTCCTTCACTGAACATCTCTGCTCCCAAAAAGATCAACAAGATTCCCAGTAGTTTAAATATATATTTTAATAAATAATGCGAAGCAGCCAAAAATATTATGTAGGAAGCAATCAACGATACCACCAAACCGCAAGCGGCAATAAAAATAATTTTATTGGGAGCACTACCTACCTTGGTCAAAATAAATATCGTTAATTCCACTCCTTCACGAACCACTGACAACAAACTCAATAAAAATATCTCAATCCAAGTAGTGCGTTTTTCTACTTGTGTTTTTATATGTGTAGTCACCGAACGATTTTGATGACTCATCCAAACTATAAAATATCCAACTAAACCAGCGGCCAAAAGCATCATTACTGCTTCAAAAATTTCTTTACCTTTTACACCTAGTGATGAAGCTTCTGAAAAAATACTCACTCCCAAAAACAAACTAATTCCTATTCCAAAAAACGCCCCCCAACACACTGCTTTAACCAACGATTCGCGTCCGCTATTTTTTAAAAAGGTAACAATTATCCCAATAATCAACCATGCCTCAAATGATTCACGAAAAGATATTAGTAATATGTCCCACATAAAAAATATTTATATTTTATTAAATTATTTAATTAACATCGCATCACCAAAACTAAAAAAACGATAATTTTCTTTTACAGCTTCTTTATAACACTGCAAAGTAAATTCGCGACTACCAACAAACGCGCTGACTAGCATCAGCAGAGTAGATTTTGGCAAATGAAAATTGGTAATCAAAGCATCAATAATTTTAAATTTAAAACCCGGGCTAATAAAAATATTCACATCTCCTTGCCAAGTGCTAACCACATTACCTTCTAACCCCTGAGAGATACCTTCGAGGGTACGCACTGTCGTCGTACCGACTGCAACCACTCGTCGACCTTCCACTTTGGCATTGTTGATAATGTGAGCATTTTTATCCGACAACTCCACCCATTCACTATGCATTTTATGTTCTTCAATATTGTCTGTTTTCACCGGTAAAAAAGTTCCTAACCCAACATGCAAAGTAACCTCAGCAAATTCCACTCCTTTATTTTTCAATTTTTCAATCAATGCCGGTGTAAAATGAAAACCAGCTGTTGGCGCGGCTACCGAACCCTCGATTTTCGCATAGACAGTTTGATAACGTTCTTCTAACCCAATAAACTTACCACTTTTAATATATGGCGGAGTTGGCACCTCTCCATATTTATTGGCTTTCGCACGCACCTCGACATCATTCTCATTGAATTGCACCAAAACGGTGCCGTCGGTTTCTTTGGTAATAACATCAGCCGAAAAATCATCCGCAAAAATAACTTTCATTCCCAAACGTAATTTTTTACCGGGTTTTGCCAGCGCTTTCCACACTCCAAAATTTTCCATCGGCCGCACTAAAAATATTTCTATCTGTGAAACATTTAAAATTTTATCAGTAGATTTTATTGGCAACTCCACTCCAGAAGTTTTTTCATCCAATACCACTTTGCCACGAAGTCTAGCTTTAAAAACTTTGGAATTATTCCATACCAACACATCCCCCGCTTGCAAAAAATCAACAACATCATAAAAATGTTCATGCTGAAAAGTTTGATGTTTTTTATCCACCACCAGCAAACAAGAAGAATCCCGCGGCTCCAACGGAGTTTGTGCAATCAAATCCTCCGGCAACTCATAATCAAAATCCGATGTTTTCATAATTTCTAGAATTGAATTAAAAAATAAAACTTGTTTTGAGCACAAGAAAATTAATATCTATTTCGGCGTAAAATAATTAACGTAAAAATTTATAAACATTTCTATTATGTTCCTCCAATGTCTTGGCATAATGTATCACTCCATCACTCCCACTCATAAAATACCAATAATCATTTTTAATCGGATAAATTACTGCTTTAATCGCTGTTAAGCTAGGATTACTAATTGGGCCAAGCGGTAAACCGGGATATTTATAGGTATTAAACAACGAATCAATCGCCCGATCTTTATCAGTCACACCCGGGTCATTTTTGCCAGTAATATAGTTTACAGTCGCGCAAGATTGCAATGGCCAACCTGCCTTGAAACGTCGCCAAAAAATGTCCGCTACCACGCCCATACTATCTGCTGTCGGCGCTTCTTTTTCTACGACCGAAGCCATTGTTAAAATCTCATCAAAACTTTTATTTTGTTTCACAATTTCCGTGCGCATTTCCAGTGTAATTTTTTCATCCAAATTAACAAAAACTTTTTTAATTATATCTTCCGGTTTTGCATCGGCGTACACACGATAAGTGTCCGGCAAAAAATATCCTTCATAAGATAAATAATTTGATTTATCTTTAAAAAAATATTCCCAAGAAGAAGTCGAAATAAAAAATAATTTTGGAGCTAATTCACCCTGTGCTTTATAATTATAAGCTGGCTTACCCACGAGATCAAAAAATTCTTCTGGTGTTTTGATTATTTTTTTATCCGCCCAATCCACCGCAATCTGACGCAAATTCCAACCGGGGATAATAGTAATATTCATCTCCGCGCGCGGTGGAACTGGAATATGTTTCTGACGATTCAAATTACGATACAAAACACTAGCGACTGGCACTAGTATCAATAAGAAAAAAGTAAATAAAAATATTATTTTATATTTCATGATAATGGCAGAAAATTCTCATCCGCATGAGTATACTTCTCAATCGTATCAGTTGGATACCATTGACCACCATGATGATGCGCATACACCACTCCTTGAGAAGCCAATTTTTCAAAACAATCTTTTTCAATCATACAAAAACCTTCCGGCAACATCTGCAAAACCTCCGGTTCCAAAATATATCCACCGGCATTATTGAGATTTGATGGTGCTTGTTCAACAGTTGGCTTTTCAATAAATTCAACTATTTTTCCATTGTCCAAACGCGCAATACCAAATTTAGTCACATCTTCTACCGGAAATAATTGCAAAGTTATTTTTGCACCAGCTGTTTGGTGAGTTTTAATAGCTTCACCCCAATCAAAATCAGCTAGATTATCTCCATTGATGGCCACAAAAGTTTCATCAATATTTCCAGCCGCTTTTTTTAATGCTCCTCCGGTACCTAGTGGCGAATCTTCGATACAATATTCAATATTAACACCAAATTTACTGCCATCGGCAAAATAATCTTTAATTAGTTCCGCTCGATAACCAATAGACAAAATAATATCCACAATGCCATGCTTTTTAAAATTCAAAATGGCGTGCTCAATGATTGGTTTGCCACTAATCGGTAATAACGGTTTTGGAGTAGTATCCGTTAATGGACGTAATCTAGTCCCTAGTCCCCCGGCTAAAATTATTGCTTTCATACAAATTATACGAAATTAAAAAAATGTAAAACAAAATAACCTCCAATAGACACAATCGCCGCCAAAATAATACATCCAACCACATCAAGCGGAAAATGCACGCCAGCATAAATTCTCGCCCAACACACCCAAATCGCCAATGGTAACAATCCCCAAACAGTGGGAAAATTAAAAATCAAGGCTAAAAAAAATATTAAAAAAGCTGTAAAGGCATGATCCGATGGAAAAGATTTCCAATTAGACAGTGGCCAAAATAAAATTTTAATCTCCGGGAAATGCAAACGTGGACGCACTTCCTGAACAAAAAAACCTACTACATTACTAATCACTAAACCAACTCCAACACAAACTAACAAGGTTAATATTGGTAAATACATCGCAAATTTATTGCCAAAATTTAAAATAAGGCTAATCGCCATATACCAACCGCCCATCCCCAATATCACCAATTCTGCCCCTGCTCGCCCAAAAGCATCCAACCAACGATTATGGCCGACCTTGGCATTTATCTTTAAAAATAGCTTATAATTCAAATTCATAGTGTTCTAATTCTACCAATTTTAAAGGCACTTGGCAACCCTTGAAATTTTCAATAAACATAGGTATAATGGCCATATCAATACAAATGCAATAAACTTAACTACGCGCGCCTATAGCTCAGTGGTTAGAGCACAGCCCTTATAAGGCTGGGGTCGATGGTTCAAGTCCATCTGGGCGCACCAAAACTAATCTTCAAATAAATATTTAAATATGTCCGCTCTCACTCACTTCGACACACCTCATGCCAAACCAGGTATGGCTTTTTCTGCCAAAAATCATTATGGTTTTGCCGGGAAATTACACACTGCCATTCAACAAAATTATCATGGCATGGGTGTGCTCAAAAATAATGCCGCCGCAGTTGAATCTTTGAATAATCAAGTTTTAAAAAAACAACATCTTATTCGTACTGGCGGTCTAAACAAATTTCAAGTAGAAAAAATGATTGCCAAAGTTCATTATGAAGCCGCTATGAAAGGTGAACACTTGGGAACAGTAGAAAAAGAAGCACTCCACAAGTTGGGACACCATCTCACCAAACAAATAATTAAACACGAACCAACACCAAGTGAACAAGCACATCATGATATAACTTCAATTCAAGGTACCCAACACACTGCTTCGGTAAGTCAAATTGGTGACAAAACAAAAATAATATCTTCTGGAAGTGTGCAATATGCCTCTGGCGGCATTGCTAGCTCAATAAGACAAAAAAACAACCCTCTCACTAGTAATTTATCATCAACAAAATCAGCCACTCCACTTAGTATAAAACTATCAATCTAACATGAAAAAAATATCAAAAAAGATTAAATTTACTGAACCGGTTACCAAACGCTTGGATGTTTTTTTTACTGAAAAATATAAAATTTCACGATCTCAGGCTCAAAAAATGATTGAGGAAAACAATATTTTAATTAACGGAAAAATTTCTACCAAAACCGGACATCCGCTAAAAACCGGCGATCAGATTATGGTCGAATCCAAACCAATCATAAAACCAACCAAAATAGAAGCGGAAAAAGAAGACAAAAAAACAAAAGCCAAACTCAAAATAAAAATATTAGCGGAAACAAAAGATTATATTGTAGTAGAAAAACCACAAGGCCTACTTACCCACTCCACCAACAAAAATGAGTCCGATTCTCTAGCGAAAATATTGGTAAAAAAATATTCGGAACTAAAAAAAGTTGGCGACGATCCCAAACGCCCCGGTATTGTGCATCGCTTGGACAAAGAAGCATCTGGTATATTGGTAGTAGCCCGTACCCAAAAGATGTTTGATCATCTGAAAAATCAATTCAAAAACCGTACGATTGAGAAAGAATATCTAGTATTGGTGCATGGCAAAGTTGTCAAAGATTGGGATGAAATAAAATTTCCTATCGAACGTTCACGCAACAATGATCGCATGGCTGCCTTACCATCTACTTTACGCGGTGAAGCCAATTTGTCCGGCAAAAAATCTCTCACAGAATTTTGGGTAGAACAACGTTTTGTCAATTTTTCTCTTTTGCGTGTAAAAATTCACACCGGTCGTATGCATCAAATTCGTGTTCATCTGTTGGCCTATGACCATCCGGTAGTTGGTGACCCACTGTATTTTCAAAAAAAACAAAAAGATAAATGGGATAAAGTTTGCGGCCGATTATTTTTACATTGTATCCATTTGGCTTTTCTGGATTTAAACAACGAACGCCAAGAATTTAAATCTGAGCTTCCGACAGAATTGGTGAACTTCTTAACTTTATTAAAATAATATGCCTCCAACCGGTATTTTAATAATCATTTCTTCTCCTTCTGGTGGTGGTAAAGATGTAATAATTTCTGCTCTGTTAAAAAAATTTAACAACAGCGTCAAACTTATTACCACCACTACTCGCACTCCCCGACCGGATGACAAAGAAGGTGTTAGTTATTATTTTGTTAGTAAAGAGAATTTTGAAGAAAAAATAAAAATCAAAGATATCGTTGAACACAATTTTTACGCTGACAATTATTACGGCATCACCAAAACCGAATTGAATTATAAACTAAATAATTTTGATCTTGTTTTTACTAATATTGATGTACACGGACGACGCAATCTAGCATCTGCCGGTATAAAAAACTTATCAATTTTTTTAATGCCAGAGAATATAGATGATTTAAAAAATCGCATCAGCCAGCGTGGCGGACTAAACAATGAGGAGATAGCTAAACGCCTAAAAACCGCCCAACAGGAAATTACTTGCGCCAATGAATATGATTTTCAGGTGCTCAATAAAAATGGCAAACTGACAGAAACTATTGATAACGTAGCCAAAATTATAACTTCTCACCTAGTCGCTTAATTCCAAAGCTTCAGATATTGACAAAACCAATGAAATCGGCTAAAATAAGCCCATTGTTTAAAAAGATAATAAAATTTTATGACTGAGGACATCAAAGAAAAACTTCTTTACAAACCGGGTATGGTGGTAAAAGTACACCAAAAAATCAAAGAAATGAACACCAAAGGTGAAGAAAAAGAACGTATTCAGATCTACGAAGGTACTGTTATCGCTGCCAAACACGGCAAAGAAGCCGGTGCCACTATCACTGTACGCAAAATTTCCGAAGGTGTGGGTGTAGAAAAAATATTCCCAATTTATTCCCCGGTAGTAAACAAAATCGAAATTGTAAAACAACTAGAAGTACGTCGCGCTAGATTAAACTATCTACGCAACACAGAGTTCAAACGCAAGATGAAGGATGCAAAAAAATAATTAGCTTAAAAAAACACAGGTAATAATTACCTGTGTTTTTTTATACAAATTTTATTACATGTATTTTCCAGTCCAACTTTCTTTATTTTTTGCCAAATCTTCCGGTAGTCCGGCAAAGATTAGCTCTCCTCCACCTTTGCCACCTTCCGGACCGAGTTCTAGTACCCAGTCACAGGATTTTATTACATCTAGATGATGTTCAATCACAATCACGGTATTTCCTTTTTCCACCAATTGTTTTAATACTCCCAACAACCGTTTAATATCTTCAAAATGCAAACCAGTGGTCGGTTCATCCAAAATATACAATGTATTACCGGTAGATACGCGCCCGAGTTCAGTCGCTAGTTTGATGCGTTGCGCTTCACCACCAGATAATGTTGTCGCCGGTTGCCCCAAAGTGAGATAACCCAAACCAACATTTCTTAAAATATTTAATTTTTCTGATAGAGTCGGTACATTGCTAAAAAATTTGTAGGCCTCTTCTACCGTCATATTCAAAACCTCGGCAATATTCTTGTCCAGATAATGCACTTCCATAACCTCTTGATTATATCTTGTGCCATTACATTCGTTACA
>JAVHOZ010000045.1:0-3401 GCA_036170335.1 Candidatus Magasanikiibacteriota bacterium
TGGAGCGCCTGCACCTGGCTGTGCGCCTTTGGCCTGTTCTTGTTGATACATCTTCATACCGATTGCTTGAGCAGCTTTAGAAAGTTCTTCGGCGGTCTTTTTAACTGCTTCTACATCGTCTTTGTCCTTTACTTCTTTCACTGCTTTGAGAGCTTCTTCTACTTTAGTTTTTTCTTCAGCAGTCACTTCTATTTTTTTATCTTCCACATCTTTCATCATTTTTTCAGTAGTGTAAACCATGGAGTTTGCAATATTACGCGCTTCGATAAGTTCTTGTTTTTTCTTATCTTCGTCAGCGTGCAATTCGGCTTCTTTTTTCATCTTTTCGATTTCTTCTTTGGAAAGACCGGAAGATGCTTCGATACGAATACTTTGTTCTTTGTTTGTTCCTTTGTCTTTGGCTTTAACATTTAAAATACCATTGGCATCGATATCAAAAGTTACCTCCACTTGAGGAATACCACGCGGAGCCATTGGGATGCCGTCCAAAATAAAGCGGCCGAGAGATTTGTTGTCGGCGGCCATTGGACGTTCACCTTGTAGCACATGAATTTCTACACTTGGTTGATTATCAGCGGCAGTGGAAAAAGTTTGAGATTTGGATGTTGGGATGGTGGTGTTGCGTTCGATGAGTTTGGTCATCACACTACCCATAGTTTCGATACCAAAAGATAATGGAGTGACATCGAGTAACAACACATCTTTTACATCACCTTTGAGCACACCACCTTGCACAGCCGCACCAACCGCTACTACTTCATCTGGGTTTACTGAGATATTTGGTTTCTTGCCAAAGAATTTTTCGACAGCAGCCAGTACCATTGGCATGCGAGTCATACCGCCGACCATGACAACTTCATTGAGATCAGAGGCGGAAAGTTTGGCATCTTCGAGAGCCTTCTTTACCGGACCCAAAGTTTTTTCTACCAAACCACCTACGAGTTCTTCCAATTTTGAACGAGTCAATTTCAAAACCAAATGTTTTGGACCGTTGGCGTCGGAAGTAATAAATGGCTGATTAATTTCACTTTCTTGAGCAGTAGACAATTCGATTTTTGCTTTTTCAGCTGCTTCTTTAATGCGTTGTAATGAAAGTGGATCGTTACTCAAATCAATACCTTGATCTTTTTTGAATTCATCCAAGATCCAGCGAATAATCACTTGGTCAAAATCATCACCACCGAGATGGGTGTCACCGTTGGTAGACAAAACCTGTACATTGTCGGGAGCCACTTCAAGAATGGATACATCAAATGTTCCACCACCCAAATCGTAAACTACGATTTTTTGTTCAGTCTTTTTATCAAAACCATAAGCCAAAGCAGCGGCAGTTGGTTCGTTGATAATACGCAAAACTTTTAGACCGGCGATTTCACCGGCGTCTTTCGTGGCTTGACGTTGAGAGTCATCAAAATAAGCCGGCACGGTAATCACCGCTTCAGTAATTTTTTCTCCCAAACGTTCTTCGGCATCGGATTTCATTTTACCCAAAATCATCGCGGAGATTTCTTGTGGACTATATTCTTTACCTTGCATCACCACTTTTACACCTTCACCGGATTTTACAATTTTGTAAGGCATAAGTTTGAGATCGCGTTGCACTTCCGCGTCATTCCAATTGCGACCGATTAGACGCTTGATGGAATACAAAGTGTTTTCCGGATTTGTTACTGCCTGACGTTTTGCCAGCATACCTACTAAACGTTCGCCACTTTTGGAAATAGCGACGATAGATGGTGTGGTACGGGCACCTTCTTTATTTTCCAATACTTTTGGCTGACCACCTTCGATGATGGACATACAAGAGTTGGTCGTGCCGAGATCGATTCCTAATACTTTTGACATATGTGTATATATTTTACCTGTCATTCCCGCGAAAGCGGGAATCCCAGAGTTATTAATTTATTTATTAATGTTTTTGTCATTCCCGCGAAAGCGGGAATGACAAAAATAAATTTAATTTATTTACCCGATCAAGCCTCTAGAATATTCAGAGGCTTTGTCTGAAAAATTATTTTCCATGTTTCCACTTCGCGGAAATTGCGATACCACCGCGCGTGTTAAACATTACTTCTACTTCACACTTCTTTGGCTTCACAAAATTCACAAAATCATTGCCAATATCTACCGCCAAATGTTCGTGGAATACTCCAACATCGCGATAGGTTTCCAAATATAATTTCATTGATTTGGATTCCACTACATATTTATCCGGCACATAAGTAATCAGAATTTCGGCGTAGTCAGGTTGGTTGGTCAAAGGACAGCGACAGGTAAATTCGGTGCAGTGTAGTTCTACTTCCAGATTGGCGCCGGCGTGATTTGGGAAAACTTCCAAACTGCGCTCGGCTTTCAGGTTTGAGCCTTTGCCAAGTTTTGTTAATTTTTCTAAATCAGATTTTAGTGTTGGCATATTTTTTTATGTCATTCCCGCAAAAACGGAAATCTATTAAATATTTCTTGGATTCCCGCTTTCGCGGGAATGACAATTATTTTTTATTTCATTGATAACGGATTAAAGCTGGTGTCTTTGTCATAGACATCAATCATCTCGGTTTTTTTCAAATAATTAACTACTAAATAAGTAAACGGGGTAGCAACCACTTCAAACAAAGTTTTGAACACCCATTGTGCCAAAATCAAACCACCAATCACACTACTTGGCATCACGCCATAAAAAGCAATCACGATAAACACCAAAGAATCCAAACCTTCACCGATAATAGTCGATCCAATCGTGCGCGTCCACAGATGTTTGCCGGCGGTTTTGATTTTCATTTTGGCCATCACCAGTGAATTGGCAAATTGACCAATCAAATAAGCAACAAACGAAGCCACCAACAATCTTGGAGCAAAGCCCAAAATTTGTTCAAACGCTTTTTGGTTTTCAAAGAAAGGAGCCGATGGAATTTTCATCGCAATAAATATTGCAATTACCGCGAGCAAGTTACAGGCAAAACCTGTCCAAATTGCGCGACGAGTAGCACAGAATCCATATACTTCAGTCAAAACATCACCGATAATATAGGTTACAGGAAATAATATTACAGCTACTGGCAAAAAATAACTACCAAATGCGCCGATTTTAACGGCGATAATATTTGAAATGATTAAACAAGTAACAAATAGTGCAGTGACCAACTGGTAGAATTTTGAATTTTGCATAAATTTTTAATATACCTTATTAAGGTACAGATTCCCGTTTGCACGGGAATGACAATTTTATTTTTTGGTAACTTTTATTTCTACTTTCTTTGGTTCGGCCGGTTTTGTTTTTGGACAGGAGATTTTTAATACCCCATCTTCAAAACTAGCTTCGACCTTGTCTTCCATTACCGCTGTTGGCAGAGCAATCTGACGATAAAAAGCGCCACTGCGAACTTCCTTGCGATAATAATTTT
>JAVHOZ010000046.1:0-3346 GCA_036170335.1 Candidatus Magasanikiibacteriota bacterium
ACTACATCAAATTCCGTTCCGCTTCTGGTGGTATCACCGCTGTTTACAAAGTGAACGTCACTCTAAAAGCTGGTTATGTTCCAGCGCCAGTCACTGCAGTAATTACTCCAGTTAGCACAACAACTTCCGCAGTATCTTCATCTTCAGCCGCTTCTGCTCCAGTTGTACCTTCTCCAGTATTATATCCTGTCACCGTCACTCAATTCGAAGTCACCAACCCAGATTCCAAAGTAGTCATCACTCCAGTAAAAACTCTAGTATACAAACCAAACAGTGTTGTAAAATACACTTACTCCTACAAGAACGAAACAGCAAAAACTGTAAAAGTAAAAATCGTTCGCTCAGTAGTAGATGTTAAAGGTAAAGTCGTACATAAAGTTACTGGTAGCGCTTCCATCACTAAAGGCAAGACCTTTAAATTCAACGCAAGCTCCCTACTAAGTAAAAAAGTTACTGAAGGAAATTACACTGTGAAAGTACAGGTACTAGATTTCAAGACCGGTACATCAATTGATGAAAACAGCTTTGATGTCACTGTCAAGAAGCCAGCTCCAGTGGTGAAAAAGCCAGTGGTGAAAAAGCCAGTGGTGAAAAAGCCAGTGGTGAAAGCCACAGTGAAGGCTCCTGTAAAAACAGTTGCTAAACCAGTGGTTAAGAAGAAATAAATAGTTAATTTTCACGACTCAAACCCCAACTAGACTTTAGTTGGGGTTTTTGGCTTATTATAGGCAATTTCATATTTCTAGTATGTCATTTTACTGTTAAAATGCACAACAGCGTTTGACATTTTAATAGTAAAATGCTACAATAGGATTGTTAAAAATGTTATATTTTATTTTAATATATGTTTTTTAGGACAATAGAGCCAAAAATCCGTGAGTATTTGAAAAATACAGATAATAAAATATTGTTTATCTGGGGACCAAGACGATCCGGCAAAACCACTTTAATAAAGAAACTTAGTGCTGAACTCAACGCGCCGATGTTTAATTTTGATTTTTCTTCTGACAGAGAGCTTTTTTTGCCAGATAGAAATTTATTAAAAAAAATAGCGGATAGTCATAAAGTTATTTTTATTGATGAAGTACAGAATTTTCCAGAGTCGACAGCTAGTTTAAAAATTTTATTTGATGAATTTAATATAAAAATTATTGCTACCGGTAGTAGTGAATTGAGACAAAAGACTGCAAATTTTGATAGTTTGGCCGGTAGATATAATGAATTATTTTGTTTGCCGATATCAGCCGAAGAATTTGTCCAAAATAGTGTAGAGAAAGACAAAGACTATCGTAGAGATCAAGTCGCCACTGACTATGTAAGTAAATCATTATTGTACGGATCATATCCGGAGATTTTGGCCAATGATTATAGTGAGGACAAAAAAATTGATTTATTGCAAAACATACTGGATACCTATGTCTTAAAAGACGTGGTAAATATTTATAATTTGCGTGATAGCAAGTTGGCCAAAGATATTCTAACCAGGTTAGCTCTACAACTAGGTAGCGAAGTGTCTTTGCGTGAATTGGCTAGTACATTGGGCGCTCACGCTCAAACAGTAGCCAATTATATTGAAATTTTTGTTAAAAATCATGTACTATTGCCTTTGCCTGCTTTTAAAACAAATTTACGTCGGGCGATATCGGCTCACAAAAAATACTTCTTTTTGGATTTGGGATTAAGAAATGTTCTAGTTCGAGATTTTCGCGAACCACATTTACGTCAAGACATCGGTGGTTTATTTGAAAATTTTATTGTGTCTGAAATTCATAAAAAAATCTTAAGTGACAGATTACATTATTCTTCTTATTTTTATCGTGAATATGGCGGAAAAGAAGTAGATTATATTTTGGAAGATTATAAAAAAATATATAATTGTTTTGAAATTAAATTTAATGGCGGACAGTTTCATACAATTTTCCCTTTGAAACATACGGTTGAGACAGTAAGTGTAGACAATTATTATTCTGTTTTACAAAAAATTTGATTATGCAATTCAATATCCTCACACTTTTTCCAGATATAATTCACGACTACGCGCAAGCGAGTATTCTTGGTCGTGGCCAAAAACATGGCCAAATCGAAATTTTGGCTCATAATTTTCGTGATTTTACTCTAGATAAACAACATCATGTCGACGACAAACCATACGGTGGGGGAGCTGGTATGGTGTTACAGGTAGAGCCGATTTATCGTTGTCTGGAAAATCTGGGATTGGTTAAAAATGGTAAAAAAACAAAACAACCAAAAACTAAAATAATCATCATGGATCCGGATGGAAAAAAGTTTGATCAAAAAATGGCCAAACAATTTTCTAAATTAGATAACTTAATAATTATTTGTGGACGTTACGAAGGTTTTGATGAACGTATTTATAAATTTGTTGATGAAAAAATATCCGTCGGGGATTATGTTTTAGCCGGAGGTGAATTACCAGCTCTTACTATTACTGAAGCAACAGCGCGTCTGATACCGGGAGTTTTGGGAAACCAAGAATCTTTGACTGAAGAAACATTTGTAGAAGGGGCAATAGAATACCCACAATACACTCGCCCGGAAAATTTTATGGGATTAAAAGTTCCGCCGATTTTATTGTCTGGCGATCACCAAAAAATAGTGCAGTGGCGTCAAAAAAATACAAAAAATAAAATTAAAAAGTAATTTAATTTTTATCCACAACCTAGCCACTTTTTCGCCCTTGACAGCCATACGTCTCTGTGCTATTATGTAAAAGCTTTAAACAAATTCTGCAAACAAAAGTACTTATAAAATCAAACCATTTTTCTAAGTCGTGCGAGCTTGCTTGTAATGAAACTGGAAAGAGAAAAGAGTAAGTCAAATTGGCTTCCTCTTTTTTCTTTCAACAGTGACTACTTATCTGGTAGTTGAGAAAGAAAATGAACCTTGACAATACAAACGTGACAAAGACCATATTATATACAATTTAATTTGTATAAAATTAAACTGTCTATTCAACAACAAATATATTAATAGTTCGGATTTATTTCCGAGCTACTTCATTCTCTTTTATTAAGAGTTTGATCCTAGCTCAGGATGAACGCTGGCGGCGTGTTTAAGGCATGCAAGTCGAACGACGTGCTCTCGCAAGAGAGTTACGAGTGGCAAACGGGTGAGTAACACATTGGTAACCTACCTTCAAGACGGGGATAGCTCGCCGAAAGGCGAATTAATACTCGATGGTAATGCGGGGACGCAAGTCATTCGCATTTAAAGATTTATCGCTTGAAGAGGGGCCTATGTCTGATTAGCTAGTTGGTAGGGTAATGGCCTACCAAGGCTTCGATCAGTAGCAGGCGTGAGAGCGTGACCTGCCTCACTGGGACTG
>JAVHOZ010000047.1:0-643 GCA_036170335.1 Candidatus Magasanikiibacteriota bacterium
ATTGGGCGAAAGAAAAAATAGGTGAGGATGTAATGATGAAGAAAGCGATGAATATTTTAAATGCAAAACCTCCAGTAGTAAAAAAACCGATAACAGCAGTTATTACAAAATAACTTTAAACAAAAATTACAGCCAATAGTTACTTTTGAGCGGGTTATGAGCCGAGGCTTATCCTTTTGCCCTCACGGGCAAAAAAAGCGAAAAAGTCACTATTGGCTGTAATTTTTTAGTACACTGCTTTTTGTTTATGCACGATCTTCCCAGTGTCGGTCAGTTTCAACTTCAAGTTCTAAAAATATTTTTTTATTGAGGGCGGTCGATAATTCTTTTCTTGCGGCAATACCAATTTCTTTGATTGATCGTCCACCGGCGCCAATGATCATTTTTTTGTATCTTGAATCAGAGGTCAAAACTACCGCTTCGATCACAATAATATCTGGTTTTTCTTCGATATTTCTTACCTCCACATTTATAGAATAAGGCACTTCTTTACGCAAAGCCAACAATATTTTTTCACGAATAACTTCGGCAATCCATTTTCCTTTGCCAATATTGGTAATTTGATCTCCTTCATACATCGGTATTCCTTCTGGAAGCAATTCATATACCTTATCTTTGACAGGTTGAATATGACGATTTAATA
>JAVHOZ010000047.1:653-3333 GCA_036170335.1 Candidatus Magasanikiibacteriota bacterium
TTTAATAAAGCAGAAAGCTCAAAAGTAGCGTCAAATTCATCAGATAGTTGTTTGTAATCTTCTAAATATTGTTTTTCGGTTTCCGGAAGATCAGATTTGTTGAGTACTAAAATTTTTGGGACGTCCAGTTTGCGTAAAATTGATAAAATAAATCTTTCTTCAGCGCCAATTGCTTTGGTTGGATCGACAACATACAAAATTTCATCAATTTCTTTGAGTGCTTCTTGAGCGCGTTCGGTGAGTTTACCGGCTAGTGGGTTATGTCTCTCTTTCAAGATACCAGGCGTGTCCACAAAAATAGCCTGCCCTTGCGCGGTGTTTAGTACTCCGTGTATAATATCTCTAGTTGTTTGAGGTTTGTGAGTGACGGCGGCGAGTTTAGTTCCAATCAAGGTATTTAGTAAAGTGGATTTGCCACTATTAGAACGGCCGACCATAGTAATAAAACCGGATTTAAAAATTGGTTCGGTTTCAACATATTTAACTTTTGTCATAATTGCGCTCTTAATTCATTAATGTTATAATACTAGCGTAAAATAGGTAAAAAAGCAAGTATGAAAGTTGTTTTGTTGCAAGATGTCAAAGGAATAGGAAAAGCCGATGAAATTCAGGAAGTTAGCGAAGGTTATGCTCGTAATTTTTTATTTCCCAAACATTTTGCCGTTCAAGCTTTAGAAAAAAATATTAAAGAACTGAGCGATCGTAAACGAAAAGAATTCAAAGAATCTGAGAGAGAATTGCAGGAATTACAAGGTTTGGCCGGACGTTTGGAAGGATTAGAAATTTTGGTTAAGGAAAAATCTAGTGAAGCTGGTGTGTTGTACGCTTCGGTTGGACAACAGCGTTTGATTCAGGAACTTCACAAACGTGGTTTTAAGATTGAAAAAAATCAAATAGAAAATTTAAGCATCAAAAAGGCCGGTGAATATATGGTAAATATAAAATTAAACCATGGTTTGGAAGCTCGGATCGTGGTTAGAGTTGAAACTTTTAAATAATTTTTATGCAGAAAACAAAATACATTTTTGTTGTTGGTGGTGTATTAAGTGGAGTAGGTAAGGGGGTGACCGCCGCTTCAATAGGACGTATTTTTAAAAACTATGGTTTTAATGTTTCGGCAATTAAAATAGATCCATATATCAATGTAGACGCTGGTACGATGAATCCAGTCGAGCATGGTGAAGTGTTTGTTACCGAAGATGGTGATGAAACCGATCAAGATTTAGGAAACTACGAACGCTTTTTGGATACCAATTTGTATTCCACCAACTACATGACCACCGGTCGTGTGTATTTGAGCGTGATAGAAAAAGAACGCAATATGGGATTCAAAGGGCATTGTGTGCAAGTGGTACCACACATTCCAATGGAAATTATTGCTCGCATCAAAGCGGCGGCTGTCAAAACCAAAGCAGATATAATGGTAGTGGAGATTGGCGGTACAGTAGGTGAATACGAAAATATTTTGTTTTTGGATGCGGCCCGCATGATGAAACTTGACAATCCGGACGATGTTGTTTTTGTATTAGTAAGTTATCTTCCAATACCATCACATTTAGGTGAAATGAAGACAAAACCAACTCAACATGCCGCTCGCACCTTGAATAATTGTGGTATTCAGCCGGATTTTATCGTTGCGCGTGGTCAGTTTGAGCTGGATCAACCTCGACGTGAAAAATTGGCCTTTTTTTGTTGGATGCAATCCAAAGAAGATGTAATTTCCGCTCCAGATGTAGAGAGTATCTACGATATTCCAGCAGTGTTAGAAAAACAAAAATTTGGTCATTTGTTGGCAAAAAGATTAAAAGTTAAACTAAACAAAAGTAATAACAGTGTCGAGTGGGACAAATTTATCAACAAAATGAAATCGGCTAAAAGAAAAGTAAAAATTGCCGTAGCCGGTAAATATTTTGCTACCGGTAATTATACTTTGTCGGATTCATACATATCGGTAATTCAGGCAGTAAAACATGCGGCTTGGAGTCTAGGCGCAGAAGCAGAGATGACTTGGATCGATAGTGAGGAGTTTGAAAAAGATTCAAAAAAAATACAGGAGTTGGCCAATTATGATGCCTTGATCGTCCCAGGAGGTTTTGGTACTCGTGGTATTGAAGGGATTATTTCAGCGATTAAATTCGCGCGTGAAAACAATTTACCATATCTCGGTTTGTGTTATGGTCTGCAACTGGCAACTGTAGAATTTGCTCGCAATGTGTTAGGTTTAAAAGACGCTCATACGGTAGAAGTAAATGCCAAAACAAAAAATCCAATTATCCATATCAATGAAAAACAAGCGCAAAATGTGAATAAAAACAGATATGGCGGTACAATGCGTTTGGGGGCTTACGATTGTGTCTTGGATACAGACAGCAAAACAGCCAAAATGTATGATAAAAAAGAAATTAGTGAACGCCACCGTCATCGTTATGAATTCAATAATGCCTATCGTGAAATGATAGACAAAGCTGGTCTAAAGATAGTTGGTATAAATAAAGAAAAAGATTTGGTAGAAATTGTTGAGTTAAAAAATCATCCATTTTTTATTGGTACTCAGTTTCATCCGGAATTAAAATCTCGACCAACTCATCCGCATCCGCTGTTTGTTGGGTTGATAAAAGCGGCGACAAAATAATTTTCGATTATTTTATTGAGTTATCCACAGATATGATTTCATAGTTGA
>JAVHOZ010000048.1:0-14599 GCA_036170335.1 Candidatus Magasanikiibacteriota bacterium
AAATATTCGTATTCGCAAACAAATATTAAGTGAAAGTGAAGCTCGTAAAAAAATGTTGGGTATAAAATAATATGCTGACAAAAGTCTTAATCAACAAGAAAGCGATTGAGCACAATATAAAACAATTCAGAAATCTGGTTAGCAAAGATATACTACTGATGCCAGTTGTAAAATCAAATGCCTATGGACACGGAATGATTGAGGTTGCAAAAATTTGCGACCTCAATTCTTTTGTAGATAAGATTTGCGTGGTAAATTTAGATGAAGCAATTATTTTGATAAATAATGAAATTAAAAAACCAATTATTATTTTAAGTTTCTATGAATTGGACACAAAAAAAATTAGAGTGGCTATAAAAAACAAAGTAATTTTCCCAGTCTATCTACTAGAACAAATTAATTTTTTAAACAAACTGGCAAAAACTGTAGGGGAGACTGTAAAAATCCATCTAAAAATAGATACCGGCGCTACCAGAATTGGGGTTTTACCAACTGAAGCTTTGAAATTTGCTCAAGAAATAAGCAGATTAAAAAATTTAAAACTAGATGGTATTTGGAGTCATTTTGCTTCTAGTGAAGATGATTTTGAATATACAAAAAAACAACAAACAGTATTTGAAAAAACTATAGATGAATTAGAAAGAAATAATATCTATATTCCGATAAAACATTTTGCCTGTTCAGCAGCTACTATTTTCCACAATTCTGCTCGTTTTAACGCCGTAAGATTAGGTCTTAGTCTATATGGATTATACCCAAATGAAAAAAGCAAAAAAATAATTGAACTGTTTCCAGCTTTAAGTATGAATACAAAAATTATTCAAATTAAAACTGTCAAACAGAATACAAAGATAGGGTATGGTGGAACTTTTATTACCAAACAAAAAACAAAAATTGCGGTCTTGCCAATCGGTTATTGGGATGGCATAGATCGAAAACTATCAAATAACGGTAGTGTAATCATAAATGGGGCTAGATGCCCAATACGCGGTCGCATTTGTATGAATTTAACAATGGTAGATGTCTCTAAAATTAAACAAGTTAGTGTTGGTGACGAAGTTATTATTATTGGTAAACAAGGCAAAAATATTATTAGCGCCGATGATTTGGCCAAACAAATTGGCACGATAAATTATGAAGTGGTAGATAGAATTAACCCGTTGTTACCAAGAATAATTGTTTAACTATGCAACATTTTCATTCCAATAAAAGTTTCAATCAATACAAACCACATCAATCTTTTTGGCAAAAAATTAGAACCAAACGCCAAAAAAAGGTGATAGCAGAGGATATATATGCGTCGTCAATTTTAAAAAACCCTTTCAAAAAAGATCCACCAGTGCCAAAAAATAAGACAGGCATAATATTGGCGCTGCTCATATTTCTTATTTTTGGTTGGATCACTTTAATGTTAACACTTCCTTATTTTAAGATAAGCAAGATAACTATAATTGGCAATAAAATTACCAAAACAACAGAAATAGAGAACTACATTCGCCAGTCTTTTTTTTCAAAAAATAATTACTTTTTATTTCCAGACAAATCTACAGCGGAAAAAATAAAGGAAACTTTTTTATACGAAAATGTTCAAATAAAAAAGATTTTTCCAGATACTATTCAAATAGTAGTAAATGAAAAACCGGCTAGTGTAATTTATGATGACAGTACTAACTATTATTTATTAGACAACGACGGCAAGGTTATAAAACAACTTAACGAATTCACAAACATTACGGCTGCAAATATTAATACCTCAACCAATAGTACAACTTCATCTAATATCCATCTAGCTTTATATCAACAAATACAAAACGCTTATGGTAATTTCCCGGTTATTTTCAACGACGAACCAACTACAGATACAAAAAAAGATTTTATATCGCCTAAAATCATCAAATCAGCCACAGAATGGGACAAAATAATCAAAGACCAAGATGTGGGGGAGGTGCAATATTTTAAAATCGGAGAGACTGATTTTAATTTAAAGATATTTTTAAAACAACCTTGGTATATATTAATAAATACAGAACTTGATTCACAAGCTCAAATAAAAAATCTAAAAATAATATTATCAAATAATAAACCAACCAAATATATTGATTTACGATTTGGAGAAAGGGTCTATTGGAAGTAAAACAACTGAAGAGATGGGGTGGTGAAAACAAAGTTAAAGATGTGTGGATAAAGTTGCTTTACAGTTTGTTTATCTTGTTATATAATTGAGTATAATAACTCTTACACTCAATTACTATATTAAATATGGCGATACAATTACCGAATCTTGACGATTATTTATTGCATTTAAAAGCAGACAATTTTTCACCAGAAACATGTTACAATTACGAACGTGATTTGCGAACTTTTGAATTTTTTTTAAGTTTTGATATAAAAAAACCATTTGACAAATTAGATAAAAAAGATATTTTACGTTACAAGGCATTTTTGCATTCCAACGATAGAAAGACAGCGAATAAAAATAATATCAAACAAAGCTTAAGTAGTTATTCAGTAAATCGCATATTATCTTCCCTACGCTCCTACCTAAAATTCCTTGAGGAAATTGAGTATAATAATATTTCAATTTCTGCCTCTGCCATAAAACTAATTAAAACTGAAAAAAAATATGCCAGGGTACCAGAGTTTGATCAATTAATAAAACTGATCGAAGCGCCTACAAAATATGAAGAAAAAATTCAAGTGGCATTGAGAAACCGCGCTATGCTCGAGACTCTCTTCGCTACCGGCATGCGTATTTCTGAATTATTATCCTTAAAGGTGGTTCAAATCGACCAAACTGGTAAAATATATGTTATGGGTAAAGGAAAGAAACAACGTTTTGTTTATTTAACTCCACGAGCACTCACCCATTTAAAAAGTTATTTAGCTAAAAGAGGAAGTGTGTCCGAAATGTTATTTGTCCCCTATCGTGGTAGAAACAACAATGATAAAAATAAAAAACTTTCTGCAAATTATTTACAGTATAAAATAAAAAGATATCGGGAATTACTCGACATCAACCTTCCAATTAGTGCCCATACGTTACGCCATAGTTTTGCAACATTTTTAGCAGAAAAAGGTGCAAACCCAGCCGCTATACAAATTCTATTGGGACATGAATCATTGGAAACTACTACAAGATATGTACATGCTTCAGATAGATACGCCGAAAAAACACATCATGAATTTCACCCTCTTTTTAAAGATTAAAAATTTTTCTTACCTGCCTCAACAATCAAATCCAACATTTTTGAAAATGAAATTCCTGCTTTCACCGCCGCTTCTGGAAAAAGACTGGTTGCTGTCATGCCAGGAATTGTGTTGGTTTCAATTATATATACTTTACCATCATCACCATAAAAAAAATCAGTACGACTCATACCACGACAACTTAACGCCAAGTGAGCTTTCACCGCGTAATCCTGCATTTGTTTATTTATTTCTTCCGGAAAATCTGCCGGACAAATATGTTTTGATCCACCAGCAGCATATTTTGATTTATAATCATAAAATTTTCCAAGCTGTGGCAAAATATGCGTTGGAGGCAAGGCAAACGCTTCGCCTTTTTTCTCCAAAACTCCGCACGTCGCTTCTTTTCCTTTAATAAATCTTTGAGCCAACAACCAAGGAAATTTTTTTATGGTTTTATTTATTACCTTAATCAAATCATCTTCAGTTTTTATAATAGACACGCCAACGGCCGAACCTTGGTCAACCGGTTTTATCACGCAAGGATAACCGACCTGACTATTGATTGTTTTTAAAATTTCTTTTTTATATTTTTTCCAATATTTGGCCGTAATATCTAAAAATTCCGGATGTGGAATTTTCCAAACTTGATACATCAGACCGGCATAAACCTTATTCATACATAGAGCACTGCTCAAAGTATTTGGTCCGGTATATTTTATGCCAAGAGTTTCACACATTCCCTGTACCGAGCCATCTTCACCTGGTGATCCGTGTAAAGCAACAAAAATTAAATCAAATAATTTGCGATCTTTATTAATAAAATCTACAATTCTTTTTTTATTTTTATTTATCAAAACAAATTTATTGTCTTTGGTCATTTCGATTAATGATGGTATATATTTCGAACGATCCAAATTATCAAAAACAGCCTTCCCAGTCAATAAGGAAATTTCACGTTCTGATGATAGACCTCCACACAAAACTCCAATTTTAAATCTTTTCATAAAAATAAACTAGGGTAAATAATTCATTGCGTCAACTGGAATACCATTTAAACGCACCTCAAAATGCAAATGAGCACCAGTTACAAATGGTCCAGAACCTACCATCCCAGGTGTACCACCAGAATAACCAATAATATCTCCTTTGTTGATATATTGATCTTCAGTTATTGAGATTTTACTCAAATGACCATAAACAGTAGATAAATTTCCGTTATGGATAAGTAAAATATAACTGTAACAACTAGCAAGTGTGCAATGTTTTGCACGCCCCACATAACCAGAATTAGCCGCTCTTACCGGTGAACCTTGTGGAGCGCGAATATCGGTGCCACTGTGCTCAAATACTCGTCTAAATGGATAATCTGGATCATGAAAACGCGCAGTAACATAACGACCGGCGACCGGCCACTCAAAATCCCCCATCTTGGCAGAGATATTTTTAAAACGCTCCTGATCAGCAAGTTTCTTACGTACTTGATCTTCATAAGAACGCACTTCATTTTCTACCACCTTATATTGTTGACGCAAACTATCCAGCAAAGTTCTAAATTTTAACTCCGACGATTGAGTTTGCGCCAAAAGAGTCTGCCTATTACCCTTTTCTTCATTAAAATCTTTCTTTTTATTTTCTAATTGTACCAACAAAACATCGTAAGATTTACGACGCTCTTCCGCTTGGGCTTTTTTCTTGTCCAGATCCTCTTTTGCTAACCTTACTTGTTTTACAGAACGACCCAAATCAGTGTAAACATTTTCTAGATACTTGGCTTGATTATAAAAAACAGCGAAGTTGTCATTAGTTAGCATTATTTCCAAAAAATTCTTTTGATCATTGGCGTGCAAACTCTGAATAATTTTGGAGGTTATTTTTTTTTGTTTATCCAATGTAGATTGTTTTTGAGTTATAGTTATATTTAAGGCTTCAATTTCTAATTTTGTTTTATTGAGTTTTTCAGTAGCCAAGCTAACATCAGCTTCTGCCTGGGCGATTCGATTTTCAATAATACTAACTTGGTTTTTTAAAGATTGCGCCTCGGTGCGTTTTTTATCAATATTGACTTTATATTTAGCGATTGTATCTTCTAATTCTTTTATCTTATCTTTACGCGCATCAATCTGTTTGTTGAGTTGAACGATTTCCACAGCAGTATCAGCCGCTAATACAAAAAAATTGGCCGAAAAAATAGACCCAAACACTACCAACAAAACTAGTAACTTTGAAATTTTTAACATGTTAATATTATAACATATAAACAAAAAAAATTGAACAACGAGGTTCAACTTTAACGAATTAAAACAAGTGTTGATTATAATTTTTCAATTGCTGTTTTTATTCTTTCGATAGATTCTTCTTTTCCTAATACGGCGGCTATTTCAAACGGTCCTGGAGAATTTTGCTGACCGGATAGCGCCACTCGCAACGGCCATAATACACTTCCATTGGAAAGACCATTTTTGGTTATCCATTCCCCTACCATTGCCTGTAATTTTTCTTCATTCCAGTCTTGAATACTGATTGTATCCAAAAACTCTGCTAGTTCTGGCAATATTTTTTTAACTTCTTCTAGTGTTCCTTTCTTCCACACTAATATCTGACCGTCATATTCTGGTGCTATAAAGACAAACTTCACAGCTTCTGGTAATTCAGCCAGAGTTACAATTCTTTCTTTTTCCAAATCAAAAACAGTTGACAACCAACTTTTGTCTTCATTGCCAGTAATCAAACCGGCTTTAATCAACCATGGAGAACAAACTTTTACCAACTCATCACCACTTAAATTTTTGATATATTGTTGATTAAACCAATCCAATTTTTCTAAATTAAATACCGCGCCAGATTTGATTATTTTCTCTACTTTAAATTCCTCAACTAATTGTTCTAATGAATAAATTTCTTGTTCACCTCCAGGATTCCAACCCAAAAAAGCAACAAAATTTACCATCGCCTGAGGCAAATATCCTTTATCAATATAATCTTTTACTGCCACGTCTCCTTGTCGTTTACTCAATTTACTTTTGTCAGCATTTAACAACAAAGAAAGATGAGCTATCTTTGGGGCTTCCCAGCCAAAATATTTATAAAGTTGCAAATGCTTTGGGGTGCTACTCAACCATTCGTCTCCACGAATCACATGGGTAATCTCCATAAAATGATCGTCTATTACCACTGCAAAATGATATGTCGGGAATCCGTCGGCTTTAATTAACACTTGGTCATCAATAAGTTCATTTTTAAAAGATACTTCTCCACGAACCAAATCTACAAAAGTTGTCTCCCCTCCCTTAGGCATTTTTAATCGCAACACATGTTGTTCTCCATTTTCAATCCGTTTTTTTGCTTCAGCCGGATCTAATTCACGACAAAGTTTGTCATAGCCGGTAGGTAACTTATTTGCCTGTTGATAATTTTTTAATTCTCCCAAACGTTCTGCCGTACAAAAACAATGATAAGCATGACCATTATCAAGTAATTGAGCAGCAAACTTTTTATAAATACCAAGTCGTTCTGATTGAATATATGGCCCTTTGGCCCCAACTTGCACTACCTTATCATCAGAATTCAATCCCACTCCCTCATCCACTTCCATACCAGCCCATTTCAAGGAAGTAATAATACTTTCAATACTACCTTCGACAAAACGCTTTCGGTCAGTATCTTCAATTCTTAACAAAAATTTGCCATTATTTTGTTTAGCAATCAAATAGGCATATAGGGCAGTTCTCAAGCTCCCGACATGTAAAAATCCAGTAGGACTTGGAGCAAAACGTGTACGTACCATCATAATAATTTATTCTTAAACTTATTTTTTATGCACAGGCCAACAAATACCATCGTTGCCTTCCAAATACGAGCAAAACGCTGTGGCTGTATCAAAAGTCGATAGAACCATTCTAGCCCAATTTTCCTCATAAAACAAGGGGCACGATGAACTGTGCCAGAAATATAATCAAAAGTACCCCCTACTCCCATAGCCACTTTTACTGAAGGCAAATTTTTAATATTTTCATAAATCCATTTTTCTTGTTTGTTGTGGCCAAAACCCACCAATAACACATCAGGCGCAGTCATAATTATTTCATGTATAGCCTGCTCATTAATCTCTGAATCAGGCAAAATAGTTTGCTTATCCTCAACTTTCAAAAAAACAATCTCGGGACCGGGGTGAAAACCAACAATTTTTAATTTTGGAAATTGATTTCTTAAATTTTCTATGGTTTTTTTTAAAACTTCTCGCGATCCAGAACCAAGTAAAAAAATACTTTTATTTTCTCTTTGAAGCAAATTGCACAACTGATAAACAAAATCTACACCGGTCACTCTTTTTATTTTTCCCATACTCACCAAACTTACACCAAATCCATCACTAAGATTCAGATCACCGGCATTTAAAACCTGTTTAAAATATTCATCTTTTTGGGCATCTACCAACATCTCCGGATTGGGAGTAAAAACAAAATTTTGTTTACCGTTATATAAAAAACCGCACACTTTAGAAATTGCCGTGTCTATAGTTAGATTATCAATTTTAACTCCTAAAATTTCTGACATATTTTTATTTAATAAACCCACCCGCCTGCAAATTCCAAAGTTTTTTATACAATCCACTCTTCTTTTTGAGCAATTCTTTGTGACCACCATCTTCCACCATCACACCATGATCAATTACCAGTATTCTGTCAGCACTCATAATCGTGGACAACCGATGAGCAATCATTATAACCGTCTTGCCTTTCATTAAAATATTCAACGCATCTTGAATAAAATGCTCCGACTCTGAATCTAGACTGGAAGTAGCCTCGTCCAAAAATAATATTGGCGCATTTTTTAATATTGCCCGCGCTATCGCTACCCGTTGACGCTCTCCACCGGATAATTTTACCCCACGTTCACCCACAAAAGTATCATAGCCTTTTTCTAAATCAACTATAAATTCATGACAATGCGCTAATTTAGCCGCTGTTTCCACTTCTTCATCGGTAGCGTTAAATCTACCATAACGAATATTTTCACGCAAAGTACGATGAAATAAAATTGGATCTTGCGGTACTAAAGAAATATTTTTCCATAAACTTTCTTGGGCTACTTTAGAGATATTTTGTCCGTCAATCAAAATTTTTCCACCAGACACATCATGCATACGTAAAAGTAATTTTATCAACGTGGATTTTCCCGCACCTGACGAACCTACCAAGGCTACTTTTTTTCCGCTATCAATCACCAAATTGAATTTTTTTAATATAGATCTAGTCGCTTGATAATTAAAAACAACATCGACAAACTCTATCTTACCAGCTGTCACTTTTAACTCTTTGGCTTTATAAATATCTTTAACCTCATGTGGCGTTTGGAGAATTTCTGTCATTTCTTCTGAATCGGCCAAGCTTTCATATATTCTACGCACTACATTCCCAAAATCCCATACTCTGTTTAAAATAACAACAATGTATGACTGAATTAAAGCAAAGTCACCGACCGTCAATAGTCCTTTATTCCATAATTTAATTGCTATATAAAACAAAGCTACTTCTAAAATTATCCCCAAAAGGCCTTGAATGGCTTCAAAAATATTGTTTAAATTCCACGTTTTTAATCTTTTCTTCAACAAATCATTATTTAAATCTTTGTGAGTCTGAAATTCATTTTTAAAACCATTAAACAATTTGATATTAACATTGTTGGTAACGGAATCTGCCAAATGAGCGCCGGTTTTTGTATCAGCCGCACTACGCTCGATATCATATTTTAATTTATATTTAGCTACTATTAAATTAATTGCAATAAACACTATCACCCACACCAACATCACCAAACCCAAAATTAAGTTCCTAAATGCCAAAACCACTACTACTATTGCAGTGTTTAAAATAAGTGTAAAAACATTAAATATTATTTTATCATTAATATCTTCAAATCCTCGCACAAATCTGCCAACTCTCTTTACCAGAGAACCGACAAAATTATCATTAAAAAAACCAAAAGAATGTCGGTGCAGATATTGAAAACAAGTATTTGCCAAATCATTTAAAACTCTGGATTCATATTGTATTACCGATGTAATCGCCACCCGCCACCCTAACCATTGCCCAAAACTAACCAAAGCAAAAAATAATAACGCCTTTAATATTTCTGGACTAATTTCTCGATTAGCACCAGCATTGACCACTAAATCCAAAATCTGTTTAATATAAAGTGGAGCAACAGTATTGGTTATAGCAGTAAATATTGTACCAAAAACAGTAAAAAACAAAAATAACTTATATTGTTTCGCATGTTGCCAATATATTTTTATTGTTTGTTTTGTCAACTGTTTCATAATTATTTTTTAAACAAACCGACGATCATCGCCTGATCTAAAATGTGGCCTCCAATAACTTTTTCTAAATCAGTTTGATTAGAACTTGCAGATAAAAACAGTACAGTATCCAACGCAAATAGTTTAAAACGATAACGATGAACACCGCTTGGTGGACAAGGGGCGAAATATTTATTTGTATCACCAGAATTAACCCCTACGACAGCTTCTACTGGCACACTGTTTTCAACTAATTCACTAACATGAACAGGAATGTTCCATAATATCCAATGACTAAAAACACCACTTGTGGCATCCGGATCATCTACAATCAAAACCAAACTTTTGGTATTGACGGGCACTTGTGACCACTGTAACGGTGGATTTATCCCCTCCCCTACGCAAGTATATTTGACTGGCATATATTCCCCATCAGTAAAAACCTGACTAGTAATTTTCATATTTTATTGATTAGTTTAGTATTAGTTCCTTTGTAAAATAACCAGATCAGCAAGTACTTGATCAGCATGATCAGTTGGTTTTACACTTTCATATATTTTAGCAATTTTACCATTTGGGCTAATCAAAAATGATTCACGCATTGTACCCAAAAATTCGCGTCCCATAAATTTTTTAGGTTTATACACATCATAACTTTTGACCAATTCTTTATTTTCATCAGCCAATAAAATAAATGGTAAGTCGAATTTGTCAGCAAATTTCCGATGACTTTTAATTGAATCTGTACTTACTCCAAATACTAACACTTTTAGTTTTTTAAATTTAGGTAAATTATCACGCAGTGAACAAGCCTCTGTTGTACAACCAGGAGTATCATCTTTGGGGTAAAAATATAACAATATCCACTGACCAACATAATCTTTAAGATTATGTGTTTTACCATCTTGATCTGATAAGTTAAAATTTGGAGCCTTATCACCTGTCTTTAGTTTTGACATAATATAATTATTTTTTACGTCTAAAAATTTTATATTTTAATTTTTATTTCTCCGTAATTTTATAAACAACCCCCGCTTTATCATCAGAAACAAACAACACTCCACTTGATTCTGCAAATAAATCTACCGGCCGACCATACAAACCACCTTTATCATCCATAAAACCAGTCAAAAAATCTTCCATACCCAACACCTTCCCATCTTTATCAAAATGATATCTCACAATTTTATAACCGGTTGGCACACTACGATTCCAAGAACCATAATAAGCTACCAACAGATCCCCTTGCATATTTTCCGGCCAACCTTCTTTGGGAATAAAAGTCAATCCAAGCGGAGCAGAATGGGCTGAAATATCTATATGTGCAGGAGTTTCAAATGGTGACTGACAAGGATTTCTAAAATAAGTGTTTTTATCAAAATCGGTATCATGGGTGTTCTGTCCATAACAATTCGGCCAACCATAATTTTTTCCTGCTTCCAAAATATTTATTTCATCCGGCGGTAAATTATCACCCAATAAATCTCGTCCCATCTCAGTTGCCCAAATTTTTCCGTCCATTGGATTGACAGTTAAAAAAACAGAGTTGCGCAAACCTTTGGCAAATGGACGCACTTTATTTGTTTTTAAATTTATCGCCAAAACACCGGCTCGCTGTACATCCTTTTCGCGACAAACATTACAAGAAGAACCGATTGAAACATATAACGTATCACCTACCAACAACAAACTGCGAGTAGTATGAAAGCCGCCGGCTGGCAAATCTATGATCTTTTTCCCATTTATCGCTTGTAAATTTGCATCATCATAATCATACACTTGTACTTGATTTTCTTCTGCCACATATAGTTTACATGGATATTTTTCAGGAGAATTATCAACACAGTTAAAGGCCAAACCATGAGGATTTTTTAAACCAGCAATTACAGTTTTGGTTTCTTCCGCTTTACCGTCCAAATCTTTGTCTATGAGCGCTACCACTTGACCCTCTGAAGGCAAACTTACCAATATATTGCGCCTAGCGTCCCGTACCATTACTCGTGGATCTTTTAGGCCACTGGCATAGATAGACAAACTAAATCCAGGCGGTAATTTTAATGGAGTTTTTTCTTCCGTTACCAATGTTGTGATATTATCAGTTGGTTGTTTTAGAGCCGTCCAAGCACCACGTAAATTTAAAAAATAAAAACGATAAATAAAAATTACTCCAACTATAACCGAAATTAGAAATAGTCCACTAAAAATTTTACGCATAAATAGTTATTTATTTGAATCATAACCGGCTTGTTTAAACGCGCCATCTACTTTTTGTCTTAATTCTTTTACGTCCGGCGCAAATTGACCATTTTTTTCAGTAACAAAATAATATACTCTGCCACCATTTGGATCTAAAATATCCACCCGATCCAACGATGAATTATCACCGTGTTGTAAAAAATTGCCAAATGCTCTGATAGCGCTAACTGGAAAACCAAGCAAAAAACCAGTTCTTATTGCCCCTAATAAATCTTTGTGATCAGGATTGGCCATAGCCACAAATTCTTCTAAACTCATACCCTCTTCCCAACCGATTTCTCTGGCAAAATATTTTTCTTTTTCAATTCTATCTTTTAATACTCGACGATTAATTAAAAAATTACCGCTCATCATCATATCAAAACCGCTTTGATTTAAATAGTTTATTATTGCGCTAGAATCTTTAATCAGTTCTTCACGTGGAGCAAACAAAATAGCCGGTTTAACCCCCAATAATAAACCACGACAAGCTGAAATGTCATCCACATCCATACTTTTTTGGTGTTTTTCTGGTAAATTTTCCAATACAAAAAACACATCTTTTTCAACAGTGTCTTTGGTGTATGATTTTGTTATATCAGGAGGAAGGTGCTGAGGGGGAAAGTTTTGTCCATTTCGCATACAACTATGATAAAATCATATTAGCAATTATATCATTTTTTAAAAATAATAACTAGGGTTAAAAACAAAATTGTGATAGAATATATACTTGACAATTTTATATATCATGTTATGATATTATCACTCTCTATATTAGAGTGATAACTAAATTTTATATTTATGATACCTCAAAATTTTACCAACAAATCCCAAGAGCTTATTCAAAAATCAGCTCAAATAGCCTCTCAAAACGGCCAACAACAGGTAGAACCACCTCACCTATTTTTTGCTATGCTCGAAGACGAAAATAGTATTGTTGGTTCGGTTTTGCTAAAAATAGGGGCGAAGTTGATCAATTTACGTGCTCAAGCCCAATTGTTCATTGACCAACTTTCCAAACAAGCCAACATTGCCCCTAGTTTTACCGGACAGATTATGCTTGGTCAAGCAATGATGTTTGTTTTTCAAACTGCCGGCGCCGAAGCGCAAAAAATGGGAGATGAATATATCAGCGTAGAACATATTTTTTTAGCTTTGATGGTTTCTCGCAACCCTATTAGCGATATATTGTTAAAAGAAAATGTTTCCTACGACTCTGCGCTCAAAGCTTTGGCCACTATTCGCGGTACTCAAAAAGTGGATTCACCTGAACCGGAAGCCAAATATAATTCACTAGAAAAATATGGAAAAAATTTAACCGATCTCGCCCGCAAAGAAAAAATTGATCCAGTAATTGGCCGTGATGATGAAATTCGTCGTGTGATGCAGATATTGACCCGTCGTACCAAAAACAATCCGGTATTAATTGGTGAACCAGGCACTGGTAAAACTGCTGTAGCTGAAGGATTGGCGCAACGCATTGTCAATGGCGATGTTCCCGAATCTCTCAAAGATAAGGAAATTATCGCGTTAGATATCGGTTCATTGCTAGCGGGAACAAAATTTCGTGGTGAGTTTGAAGAACGTCTCAAAGCGGTTTTAAAAGAAATTAATGCGTCGGCTGGAAAATTTATTTTATTTATTGATGAATTGCACACTATTGTCGGTGCTGGCGCTTCGGAAGGTTCAATGGACGCCTCCAATATGTTGAAACCGATGTTGGCTCGTGGTGAACTTCATGCTATTGGTGCCACTACACTAAAAGAATACCAAAAGTACATTGAAAAAGACGCCGCCCTAGAACGTCGTTTCCAACCGGTGTTGGTGAAAGAACCCTCTCTAGAAGATGCTATTGCCATATTGCGTGGTATTAAAGAAAAATATGAAGTCCATCACGGTGTACGTATTACTGACGCAGCAATTATTGCCGCCGTAAAATTATCTGACCGTTACATCACCGATAGGTTTTTACCAGATAAAGCAATCGATCTCATGGATGAAGCCGCCAGTGCTTTGCGTTTGGAAATAAACTCTATGCCGGAAGAATTGGATAAAATGAAACGCCAAATGATTAAATTTGAAATTGAAAAACGAGCGTTAAAAAAAGAAACCGACATGGAATCCAAAGAACGTCTGGCAAAAATTGAAAAAGAATTGGCAGAATTAAAAGAAAAAAGCGGTGAACTGGAAGCCAAATGGAATAACGAAAAAGAAATTATTACCAAAATTCATGGCACCAAAAAAGAAATAGATAAACTTAAACAACAAGCGGAAATCGAAGAACGTCGCGGTGACTTGCAAAAAGTAGCCGAAATTCGCTATGGTCGTATTCCAAATTTGGAAGGTGATATCAAAAACGAAGAACGCCGACTAGCCGATATTCAAAAAACTCACGGCATCTTAAAAGAAGAAGTTACCGATCAAGATATTGCGACAATTGTCGCTCGTTGGACCGGTATCCCCGCTTCCAAAATGTTACAGGGTGAGAGTGAAAGACTGTCTAAAATGGAAGAAGTATTAGAAAAACGGGTTATTGGTCAAGAGGAAGCGGTAAAATCTGTATCCAACGCCATTCGTCGCTCTCGCGCCGGCATTGCTGAACCAAATCGTCCAATAGGATCGTTTATTTTTCTTGGACCGACTGGGGTTGGAAAAACTGAACTGGCCAAAGCGCTAGCAGAATTTATGTTTGACACTGATGATGCGCTCGTAAGAATAGATATGAGTGAATATATGGAGAAACATAGCACTTCCAAAATGATTGGCTCCCCTCCTGGATATGTAGGTTACGAAGAAGGCGGTCAACTCACCGAGATTGTACGTCGTCGTCCTTATGCAGTATTGTTGTTTGATGAAATTGAAAAAGCCCATCCGGAT
>JAVHOZ010000048.1:14609-15345 GCA_036170335.1 Candidatus Magasanikiibacteriota bacterium
TTCAATATTTTGTTGCAAATTTTGGACGAAGGTCATGTGAAAGATGCCAAAGGACGCTTAGTTAACTTCAAAAACACAGTTATTATTTTGACCAGCAACATTGGTAGTCAGATGATTTTGAACCTCAACAAACATGGTGAGTTTGGTTTTGATATTGGTTCGGCTAAATCTGCTAAAGCAAAAGAAAAAAACATGCGAGAGAAAATTATGGGCACGCTACACGAACATTTCAAACCGGAATTTTTGAATCGTCTGGATGAAATTATAATTTTCCATTCCTTAAATGAAAAACAGGTGGCTCAAATTGTGGAATTGCAACTAGTCAAGATTAAAACCCGTCTTCAAGAAAAGAAAATTACTCTTGAAATTGACCCAACGGTCAAAAAACATATCGCCACAGTTGGCTATGAGCCGACTTACGGCGCTCGTCCCATTAAACGCGTAATCCAAAATGAAATCTTGGACGAACTGTCACTACAAATAATTGACGGAAAAATAAAAGACGGACAGGCTGTAAATTTGCAGATGGAAAAAGGTAAAATTGTGTTTAAATAATGACGAATACCCTCCCATCAGAGGGTATTTTTTTGACTAAACGAACATTGAAGAATATGATATATGCACATTCAACAGCCACTGTGAACACACATTATTAAAAATTAAATGTTGTTATTAAGCTAAATTTTTGACAATTGCGGATATCAATAGTTCGGCAAAATCGCTCGCTATGCTCGCT
>JAVHOZ010000049.1:0-3095 GCA_036170335.1 Candidatus Magasanikiibacteriota bacterium
TTTCCTACCAATATGTTTGCTGGGATGTTGAAATTTGTTAAATACGAATTTTTCCAAGCGGCTGAAACAGAACGCCAAAATGTGCAGGTAAAATTTTAATGAGATTTTTTTAATTTAGACGCCTCACATATATTAATTTTCTTGCGCTCAAACTTGCACCGAATTTGTTGTATTGCAGACAAGCTGGTTTAGTACTCGGTGCTTCGGACAATTCGCGCGACAAAAATCAATATATGTTCGGCTTTATTTTTGATTAACATGTACTCTCAAATAGATTCAAACAAACGAAAATCTGTATTACTACTCATGATCGCGGCCGCATTGGTCATTGGTTTGGGTTATATTTTTAGTTTAGCACGTGGCGGCAATGGCTATGACGGGTTATTTATTGGTATTTTATTATCATTTGGCATTACCTCCATCTCCTATTTTCAAGGTGACAAAATTGCGATCATGACTTCCGGCGCAAAACCAGCCACCAAAGATGGTGACCGCTATACTTACAACATACTCGAAAATCTATGCATCACCGCCGGTACACCAATGCCAAAATTATATATTATTGAAGATCCGACTATCAACGCTTTTGCTACCGGCCGTAAACCGGAACTAGCATCAGTAGCCGTTACCCGTGGCGCGATTGAAAAACTCGAAAATGAAGAACTCGAAGGTGTATTGGCGCACGAACTTTCACATATAAAAAATTATGATATCCGCTTCATGATGTTGGTGGCAGTGCTAGTTGGGTCGATTTCTATCATGGCCAATATTTTTTTACATAGTGGACGTTTAGGTCGCCGTGATAGCAATCGAGAAGGCGGTAACGCCATGGCGATTTTTGCCATCATTGGTATAATATTGGCGATACTTTCACCAATCATTGCTGAAATAATCAAACTAGCGGTATCACGCCGCCGCGAATATCTAGCTGATGCTAGTGGCGCATTAATTACCCGCTACCCAGAAGGATTAGCGCGCGCTCTAGAAAAAATATCCAACGAAAACAGACCAATGACAAACGCTTCTCAAGCGACCGCCCATCTATTTTTTGCCAGTCCATTTTCCGGCAAAAAACTATCATCTCTTTTTTCTACTCATCCACCAGTTGAAGATAGAATAAAAAAATTACGCGAAATGGCTTAAAAGGTGGATAACTTTTTATTAAAAACATAAAAATTATGGTATAATAACACTCGTTATTATAATATTTTTTATGTTAAATAAAAAACGAATATTTGGTACTTTTATTTTATTGTCTTTTATTTTCTTAAACTTTATAATTTATACAAAACCGGCTAAAGCTGCCTCACTGTCACCATCATTTACTTTAACCACTCTTACCGCCGGACAATCGGCTAATTTTTATGCAGAATACACTACAGTAACTGAAGTGCCAGCAGGAGGAAAAATTACTGTAGCATTTCGAGATTACTCTTACCTATATGGTAGCACACATGTTGGATCAGCCATTACTTTTACCGACATAGATGTCTCCGTTGATGGTAACAATCTCACTTTAACCGCTGACAATGTGAGCTTTTATAATTCTTTAGGGGTTGCAGTGGCAGCCATTACAACAGCTTCAATAATTCCCAGTGGAAGTCTAATTAAATTTTATATTGGTCGTAATGCTACCGGTGGGAATTCAAATGCTCAAGTAACTGTAGCTAGCAATATTAATGTCATAGCTGAAACTCTAACCTCTGGTGGAATGTCTCTTGATATCGGAAATTCAGATGCTGTTCTTGCTAGCACATCAACGCCAGAATTTTCAACCTATGTATATATCATTACGATTTTAGGTGGACTTTTGATGATTTATAAAAAAAGTAATTTACAACATAGATCTAATTCTAATATTGCTATTTAAAAAATACCGCTAAATAAAAATACCCCGAGCAAAAACTCAAGGTATTTTTTTATTTTACAAAATTTATATCTCATCTATTTTTTAATCAACAAAGGAAAAATCAGATGCAAATATAAATAAAAAATAACTAATAAAAATATTCCACCGAGATATTCGTGAAATAAATTTATCGCTAAATCTTTGGACCAATAGGCGCCAACTAGAACGATAGTTACGATTCTAACAATATTAAAAATCAACACAAAAAATACGCCCGATAACCACGCAAAAAATACTCTCCACCAATTCATCGTATATTTCTGTTGAAAAAAATACAATGACACCATCCATAGTAAAGTGAAGGCAAACAAAGAATAAACTCCTGCGCATGATGATCCAACAGATACACTAAAATCTTTTAGAGCAATATTCAGGGTCGAAACATTAACCTTTAACCCAGGAATTACATTCACCAACAATTTCACTCCACCTAAAATCATCCAAGAAAAATACTGCCAGTAGGTAGTAAATACAACTTCAAAAATAATAAACAACAAAACAGCCAATAAAAATACTAAAAAATCCCTATAAAAAAATTTGACAAAACGCCAGTTAAAAATCGCCAAAAATAAAAAGATATGTCCAAAATATATACACAAATAATAACTGGCCACTGGATCCATTTTTAAATATAATGGTATTTTGTTAAACAAAAACAGATAACAAACACCAGCCAATATCAAAAAAAACACTGTCTGAAACAAACGTTGACGATAATTTGGCAATAATTTAATTTTGTTCCATCTCCCAATACTAAACAAAATCAAAATTGGCACTAAAATAAAAAGTAGCAGCGGTTCATTCGCAACCAATTTTATGTTAAGAAAATATCTTAATAACCGCGGATGAGCAAGAGTTATGGTTATGGACAAAACAAAAAAAATAGCCAATCTAAATAGAAATTTTTTCGAAGCCAAAGTAGTATTGTTCTTCAATAACACTTCAACATTATTTAATATTTTAAAAATTTTCATATCAGCCATCACATTTAACAATCCAGCCCTAAATTACCAACTTATTACCATTGTCCGTCTTTATCATATATATCGGTTCTTTTATTACTACATCACTTTTGCCATCTTTAGCATGGCGAACTAAATTTACCTGATAGACATCAGAATATTTTTGTTTAGTCTGTTTTGATTGCCAATTTTTTATTAAATTTACATCGTAATCAAATCCAATA
>JAVHOZ010000050.1:0-2896 GCA_036170335.1 Candidatus Magasanikiibacteriota bacterium
GCCAAAATATGTGGGGGATAGTTTGGACAGGAGTGTTGACCGATGTATTGGAGTGGTGTAAAATGGAATGTAGTGGAGAAAAGTGGTGAATTTCAAAGTTATG
Source organism: Candidatus Magasanikiibacteriota bacterium (assembly GCA_036170335.1). Taxonomy (GTDB): domain Bacteria; phylum Patescibacteriota; class Patescibacteriia; order Magasanikbacterales; family GWA2-37-8; genus CAIOJG01. The sequence goes on from JAVHOZ010000050.1 coordinate 104, forward strand.
TTCATCGGTGAATATACTCACAATTTGGATGAAAAAGGCCGATTAGCCATACCGGTCAAATTTCGTCGTGATCTAAGTAAAGGAGCGGTAGTCACTCGTGGGTTAGACAATTGTCTTTTTCTTTATACCAAAACCGAATGGGAAAAGTTAGCGGAAAAATTATCCACCTTACCAATTAGTCAATCCAACAGTCGCGCTTTTTCACGTTTGATGTTGGCGGGAGCGATGGACGTGGAGATAGACAAACAAGGACGAGTTGTGTTGCCGGAATATTTACGAGAATTTGCCGGTTTAAAGAAAAATGTAGTTTTGGCCGGCCTGTATAATCGCGCAGAAATCTGGGATGAAGAAAAATGGAAAACCTACAAGAGCCAAACTGAAATTAACAGCAATGAAATTGCGGAAAAAATGGGGGAACTAGGTGTTTAAGAAATTAAAGAAATAATATGTCCAGGCATGTACCGGTTTTATTGAAGGAAGTGATTGACAATTTGCAATTGAAATCTGGCTCTAAAGTAATTGATTGTACTTTGGGTGATGCTGGTCACAGTGAAGCGATTTTGGATCAGATTGGACCAAAAGGAAAATTACTTGGTATTGATGCCGATCCGGAATCATTATTACGCGCCAAAAAGTTTTTAGACAAATTTGGCAAACAGGTAGTTTTTGTTCGAGATAATTTTGTAAATTTAAAAGAAATAGTTAGTGTTAATGATTTTAAAAATGTAGATGCAGTTTTGTTGGATCTTGGTTGGTCAACACCACAATTCAAAGAACGCGGTCGTGGGTTTAGCTTTGAAAACAACGAACCCCTGGACATGCGCTACAACGGCGTATCTGGTGAGAGCGCCACTGATATTATCAACGAATATACCGAAAAAGAACTGGAAAAAATCTTACGTTATTATGGGGAAGAAAATTTAAGTCGAGAAATTGCCAAAGATATTGTGGGAACGCGTGTGGTAAACAAAATTGATCACACCGCACCATTGGTAGAAATAATTTTGGGAGTTTATCGTCGTAAATTAAAAACCGATAAAGAGGTTCCTTGGATCGGTGGTATTCATCCCGCTACGAAAGTATTTCAAGCTTTGCGAATTGCTGTCAACAAAGAATTGACAGTGGTACAACAAGTATTACCACAGGCAGTTGAATTGTTGTCCAGCGGTGGACGTTTAGCAGTGATCTCGTTTCATTCTTTAGAGGATAGAATAGTAAAACAATTTTTTGTAAAAAATCAAAATAAAACAATTCGAGTCATTAACAAAAAACCGATTGTTGCTAGTGAAAAAGAATTAATAAATAATCCTAGTAGTCGTAGCGCCAAATTAAGAATTATTGAAAAAATCTAAATTTGTATGTCCTATAAGCGTCAATTTCAAGCCCATTATCACAATTTTATCAATGCTTTGCGTACTATTACTGTCCCAGAATGGGTTGATGGTAAAACTATGCGGGCAAGTTTGTTATTGATGGTTATAATTATGTCAGTGGCCTATATGATCAGAGTAAATTCTGCGGCTACTCGCGGTTATGAGGCTCATGCTTTGGAAAAACAGATCAGTGAGATGAATGCCGATTTGCAAAGTATGCAAATAAAAATTGCCGATGCCGGTTCAATGAGTAATATTGAAAAACGCTTACAAGGTATGAATCTGGCAATAGTAGAAGATGTTCAACATTACAATATAGCCGGCGGTGTCGTAGCTGTGGCAAAATAATTTTTCCAAATTCGTCATTATGACAGATTTTTTGTTTTAGATATTTTGTGGTATAATAATCTCATAAAAATACTTATGTGGTTATTGGTTTTTCAACGTATTTTATTTGATGCAATTACTGATGTATTTTATTTTCCGCTTTGGTGGTATACCGGCGGAGTTTTGCATTCCCTGAAATGGTGTAATGAATTCTTCTTGGAAGGAAATCAGAGTTTAGCGCCAGGTTTATGGTTAAAAAATTTGTTTGTGCCAATGTATGGTCAATATGATTGGCAAGGACGGATTATTAGTGTCATCATGCGGTTTGTACAGTTTTGCGCTCGTTCGGTTGCTTTAATATTTTGGTTATTAGTATGCATAGTGTTGTTTATTGTTTGGCTTCTGGTGCCAGTGGTGGTGGTAAATGGTTTTATAAGGCTATTTTAAAATAGTATGTTGTTTGATAAACAAAAACCAATTTCTTTGTTATCATGCCAGATTTGTAAGGCTACCGGTTTTGTTGGTTTTAATAAATGCAAAGAGTGTCGTGGAATGTCGGCTGGTCATTTTATTCGTGGTCATTGGTTATTTTGGTTTTATCCACTCACTCGATATCATTTGAGTTTAGCCAAAGCGCGACGTATTTTTGATAAAATTCGTTTTTTTACTTCAGTACTTTTGTTGTTGAATGCTTGGGGGTGGGGGATATATTTTACTTTGAGTAAAGGAACTTTTTCCAATGCAAGTTTATTGTTGGATTGGTCATATTTGTGGTCGCTTGTTTTTAATCTAAAAGGAATAGGCGGAATTTTGTTTTACAGTGGAGCGGTAATTTTATTATATTTTTGGTAGTTATTGTTATATATCTCGTTCATATTTTCTTCATAGCTGCAGAAATTGAATTTATCTATGCCTCATTGGATGTTATCTGTATTCTATTTCAATTATTTTTGATAGGTCGATTTATCAACTTGATTATTGATCTAGAAATGGATTTTAATGTTGCGGTAAAATGAAGAATGATATTTATTGATCAGAAAGGTATGTTTTCTGATATCAATACCATTGAGTCTGACAAAATCAAAAATATTCG
>JAVHOZ010000051.1:0-14028 GCA_036170335.1 Candidatus Magasanikiibacteriota bacterium
AAAAAGGCGATTTTTGTTATAATATATTTTATGTAATTAAATAGCAGGAGATTGGCTATGCGAAAAACGCAATATGAGACTCGAACGGTCACTCTCAGCGGGTGCTCGTTTGTTGTCTACAAAGGGGAGAAGTTTCAGGTTCTCATTTCTGAGCAAGACGTAAAGGAGCGTCTTCGTGATTGGTTTTGTTGGCGTCTCATCGAACTGCGGATCATCGGCTTCATTGTTCTTCATGATGCCTTCGTCGTGGGTTGTGGACTCGATCTCGCCAAGTTCTTTCGTGAGATGCCTTTTGTTGGTGTTCCTGTTAAACAGTAGTCGTCTACCTTGCAAGGCGCGAGGTGTGACGGCCAACCCCAAGGCCGCTCCATCTCGTTATTATCATCAGAATTGGTGATTATAACGAGAGCGGTCTTGGTATGGCGAGAATAATCTTGATTAAAAAAGGCCTTTGTAAAATTTTACGAAGGCCTTTTTGTTTCATATCTGTTTAAGGAGCTGGTGAAGGATTTGATTTATCGGCCGATGGTTTAAAGAGCGGATCAATTATTTTTACTGGACTAAAAGATGGATCAACAATTTGTTTTTGTTCTCCAGTAGGTTTAAACAGTGGGTCAATAATTGCTTTTGGTGTAATATATTGCTTCATAGTTGAAGGCATACTCAGCTGTTGAATTTGTGGTTGTCCTTGTTCCCAAGGCATTGGTTCGCCACCACCCATTTCTTGAGACTTGTCCATACCTTGTTGACGTAAATTTCCCAAATCTTCCAAGGCAGAAACAATTGCATCTGTATCGATTGGCTTTGTCTTCATCAAAGTTGTCACTTCATCTCCTTTTTGTTTGACTTCATCATAGATAGATTGAAGTTCACTGGTGTCTTCTCCTTTTCTTTTCAAATTAGTTATTTCTCTTTTGAGACTGTTTAATCCATTTTTAAAATCAGAATTAAAGCGTCTTAAATTACTCATGGTGTCAATAATACGTTGGTTTTCATAAACATCATCCATTTTGTTGAAGAAATCATTTTCAACCAAATCAAATGCACCCTGAGAATCACCGGATTGTACTTTGCTATTAGCTTCATCGCGAACAGATTTTAGCTTGTCTACTTCGGTGGAAAAATTAGCAAGATTTTCAGTTAGGTCGATACCTTTTTTTGTCAATCTATCTACAGTACTTTTTGATTTTCTTACTTGATTATTCAGTTTTTTTAATTCCTTGTCCATTTGTTTGAGTGTTTGTGGCCAGCGAGCAAGCATTTCCAAACTTTGTTGACTCTCACCTAGATTTTGCATCAAATCGCCCATATCTTCCAAACCGGCCGCTTCTACTTCGTCCCAAGTTTTGGCTGTTTCTACTGCGGACACAATAGTTTTCAATTTGGCAATATTGTCGGTGGTATCTTGAGGAACAACAATATTTTGTCTGGTAAGTTTGGTTACTTGTTTATCAAAATTAGCAACATTTCGTCTTAAATTTTTGATATCTCTCTTTACATTATTTAGTCGTTGTATTTTTTCAAACACCTCACGACCATTTTGATCCAAATCACTAACAATTTCTTGAAGTTGGTCCATCGCATCATCACCCACCTCTTCGGCAGTGGTGGATGATTTTATTTTTGTTATCAATTCTTTGGCTTGGGTTATTTTTTCTTTCATTTCCGGTGAAACAACACCACCGGATTTTTCGGCTTGTAAAAGTTGTTTGTCAAAACGACCGATTGCGCCCTCCATTTGCTTGGCGCCTCGTTGTATGTCTTTGATCATACGACCCTGATCGCCACTATTTTGATTTTTTCCACCTTGATTTGAGTCTTGATTGTTATTTTCAGCCCGTTCCATCATTGGTGGTTTGTTTGGAAAATTATTTGGTTGAGTTTGCGGTTCTTTTTCGTTAAATTGGTTTGGTGGAAAATTTCCCGGTTTAAATGTCGAATCATTTGGCTGTGGTTGAAAAGGCATTGGTTGTTGACCGGGTTGAAAATTTTGCCCATTCATCGGAGGTGGTGGATTTTGGAAATTTGGTTGTTGATTTGTAGGTGGTTGAAAATTCGGTTGTTGGTTTACAGGTGGTTGTTGAAAATTTGTTGGTTGAGGCATCGGAGGTGGAGTTTGGGTTGGAGGTGGCATAAAAGTAGGTGTCGGCTCCATTTTTGAAGCTTCTTGAGCCTGCACTTTTTGCCATAATTCCGTTAGTTGTTTGGGTATTTCCAATCTAAAATAGGCATTAGCTGGTTGGGTATATATCAATAAACTAGCAAAAATGATGGTAGTTGATAATAATTTTGAATATTTGTTCATAATAAAATTAAAATTATTTTTAATACTAAAAACGACCTTTTGCATTATTATACCACAAATTGTGGTAAATATAAAAATAATAAAAAATGCCTTAGCTTGAAAGATTTTTTATTGAATAGATTATTTACCATGGTTTCTTTTTTGTTCATTATACCAAGCGATAGCTTCGCCCAAGTCTTTTTCAGAAAAAGCTGGCCATTGAATTTTGGTGAAATATATTTCTGCGTAAGTGCTTTGCCAAGGAAGATATCCAGATAGGCGTTGATTGCCACCGGTACGAATAAATAATTCAGGTTCCGGCATATTGGTGGTGTCTAAATTTTGATTTACCACTTCCTCTGTTATTTTTTCGGCGAAAATTCCGGAATTTATTATTTTGCGAATTGCCCTAATCAATTCATCACGTCCGCCATAATTAATTGCCAAATTCAGCGTAAGGCCAGTATGTTTTTTTGTTTTTTCAACAACGGCGTTTAATTTTTTTTGGGTAGAGTCCGGTAATTTAGAAATGTCGCCGATTATTTTGATTCTTAAATTATTTTTTTCGGATGCATCCAATTCATCAGTTAGTTTTTCAAAAAGAGAAAACAGATGTTTGAGTTCTTTTGGACTACGTTCTTTTAAATTTTCGGTAGATAGCGCCCAAAGGGTCAGGTATTGTAATTTTATTTTTTGGGCGGCTTTTAAAATCCTCTTTACATTTTTGGCACCTTCATTGTGTCCCATAATTTTTGGCAGGCTATGTTCGACAGCCCAGCGTCGGTTGCCGTCCATTATTATAGCTATGTGGGTAAGATTGATTTGGTTATTTTCGATCATAGTGTTAATTTTTTATGAGCTGATATTTTATCCAAGTAACCAAAAAAAAGCAAGTCAAGTGTTTTGCCGTTTTTGTTATTCTTTTATTGCTTTAGAAACAGCAATTACTATTTTTTTATCAAACGGGTCTGGGAGTATTTTTTTGATAGTTGGTTTTTTAACACAGGCGGCGAGGTTTTCTGCGGCTGTTACCAACATTTTATCGGTAATATTAGTAACGTGGTTATCTAGCGCTCCGCGAAATATTCCGGGAAAAGCCAAGACATTATTTAGTTGATTGGGAAAATCACTGCGTCCGGTAGCGACAATAAAAGCGCCGGCTTTCAAGGCGATGTCGGGCATAATTTCCGGCGTTGGATTGGCCAAGGCAAAAATTATTGGTTGTTTGGCCATGGATTTTACCATTGTTGCGGTCAACAAATTGGCTTTACTGACGCCAATAAATATATCAGCTCCAACGAGCGCATCCTCTAAAGTTTTTTTGTTTTGATCTTCCGGTTTGAGCCAACTGGCAATAATCTTTTTTTCAGCTATTAAATCAGTGCGATCCGGATTTATTACCCCTTTGCTGTCACAAACTATAATTTGAGTGCCACCATAAGCGTGAATTGTTTTGGCTATGGCATTTCCGGCTGCGCCGGCGCCGTTGATGACAATTTTAGCTTGGCTAAATTTTATTTTTTTCAATTTCAAAGAATTGATAAGAGCGGCTAATACCACTGTCGCTGTACCGCGTTGATCATCGTGCATCACGGGGATATCCAGCTCGGCCATCAATCTTTTTTCAATTTCAAAACAACGTGGAGCGGAAATATCTTCCAAATTTATTCCACCAAAAACCGGGGCAATATTTTTGACAGTTTTAATAATTTCTTCAGTGTCTTGGGTGTCTAGACAGATAGGAAAGGCGTCCAGATTGGCAAATTCTTTAAACAAGGCGGCTTTGCCCTCCATCACTGGTAAAGCAGCCAAAGGTCCGATGTTGCCAAGTCCCAAAACGGCAGAACCATCGCTTATAACGGCGATGGTGTTGGCTTTCATAGTATATTGTTTGGCTAGGCGAGCATCGGCGGCGATAGCGCGACTGACTGCGGCTACCCCGGGTGTATAGACGGCGGAAAGGATTTTTTTGTTGGTAATTTTTATTTTACTGTTTGTTTCCAATTTACCTTTGAGCTTCTTGTGTAATTTTAGAGATATTTGGTCGATAGACATAGTTAGATTAATTTTAACACGTTCCACCAGCTGTTTACATAATCGGCGCGGCGATTTTGATATTTCAAGTAGTAAGCGTGTTCCCAAACGTCCAAACAAATCATCGGTTTATGTCCGATAGTTAGAGGTGAATCTTGGTTTGGGAGAGAATAGATCTTTAGTTTATCATTTTCATCATAAACTAGCCAGCCCCAGCCACTACCAAACTGACCAATGGCAGTTTGGGTAAAATCTGCTTTAAATTTTTCAACTGATCCGAATTCAGTATTGATATCTGATAATAATTTTTCATTATTTTCTTTGGTTGGTCCCATAATTTCCCAAAAGAAACTATGATTAACAAAACCACCACCATGATTTTTTATTTTTTTGCGATCGTCATCGGATACTTCCAGAGTGTTTAAATTTTTTAATATTTCTTCGCCGGATAAATTTTGCAAGGCTGGATATTTTTCTAGCACCGCATTAAAATTTGTTAAATATGTTTGGTGATGTTTATTGTAGTGAATTTCCATTGTGGTCGCATCAATAAATGGTTCGAGTGCGTCATAGGCGTAATTTAATTTTGGTAATGTAAACATATTTTTAAATTTTTCCAATTAAATCTTCATTGGGAGTGAGAGTCTTGGCACCTGGTTTCCAACTGGCGGGACAAACTTCGCCATTGTGACTATAGACGTATTGAGCAGCCTGTAATTTGCGCAATAGTTCTTGAACATTGCGACCGACACTATTCTCGTTGATTTCCATTACTACCAGTTTTCCCTCCGGATCAAAAACAAAAGTGCCACGCAAAGCCAAACCTTCGCTAGCAATGTAGACTCCTACTTCTTTGCAAAGATCTCCGGTTGGGTCAGCGGCCATAGGAAAAGATATTTTTTTGATAGCGGGAGAAGTATCGTGCCAAGCCTTGTGTACAAAAGCGGTATCGGTGCTGACACTAATAATTTCGGTATTCATTTTTTTAAATTCTTCATAGTTGTCAGCCATTTCTTCGAGCTCGGTTGGACACACAAAAGTGAAATCAGCTGGGTAAAAAAATAACACCAGCCATTTACCTCGGTATTCGGATAATTTTACTTTACCTAGTTTACCATTTTGGTATGAATTAAGTTCAAAATCGGCTATCGGGCTACCAATCGCTGGTAGTTTATTGTAAACATTGGAAATGTTTGGCATAAGTTAATATATACATAATAAAATAGAATTGTATGATACAACAGTTATCTTTAGTTAGTCAAGAGAAGATATACCAATCTAGTATAAGTTTCATGTTATACAAACAAAACCCCGCTTGAGGCGGGGGAAATGTAATTATTCTTCTGTTGGTGGCGGAATTTCGTCGATTTTTTCTTTATCGTTTTCGCCGGCTTCTTCTTCTTCGTCTGGTGCTTCACCCTTTTCTACCGCTTCCCAAACAGCACTCACTACTCGTTTCAACATTTGAGGATTATTTTTGAGTGATCTTTTGGCCGCTTCACGACCCACTCCCAATTTTTCTTCACCCAAGGTGTAGGTCACACCTTTTTTATCAATAATTTTGTAGAGAATAGCGGCGTCCAATGCATCGCCGGATAATGAAATACCTTCGTTGTACATGATATCAAATTCACAAGTGCGAAATGGCGCGGCTACTTTATTTTTTACTACTTTTACTTTGACACGGTTACCAATAATTTTATCACCTTGTTTTATCTGAGCGGCGCGACGTACTTCAATACGCACTGAAGAATAAAATTTCAGAGCCATACCGCCAGTGGTAGTTTCGGGATTGCCAAAAACTATACCTATTTTCATACGAGTCTGGTTGATGAAAATTACGACCGTTTTAGACTTGGAAATAATAGCAGTTAATTTGCGTAGTGCTTGACTCATCAGACGAGCGTGTAAACCCATATGCGAATCGCCCATATCTCCTTCGATTTCAGCTTTTGGTACCAAGGCAGCAACAGAATCGATAACGATGACGTCGACTGCGTTGGAACGCACCAGAGTCTCAACGATATCGAGTGCCTGTTCGCCGGTATCCGGTTGTGAAATCAACAATTCATCAATTTTTACACCGATTTTTTTGGCATAATCTGGGTCAAGTGCATGTTCGGCATCCACAAAAGCGGCGATGCCGCCCAATTTTTGTACTTCAGCGACGATATGCTGGGCAAGGGTGGTTTTTCCACTTGATTCCGGTCCATATATTTCAATAACGCGTCCACGAGGTACCCCGCGAACTCCAAGAGCAATGTCCAACGACAAACAACCGGTAGAAACGGCGTCTACCTGCATAGTTTTGGCTTCACCAAAGGTCATTATCGCCCCTTCGCCAAATTTACTTTTGATTTGTTCTATCGCGCTGGCGGCGGCCTTGAGTTTCTGTTTTATCTCCTCACTATTGTGTTTTGCCATAGTTAGCTTATAAGGAATTAAGAATTACGGCCTAACAGCCTCAATTCCCACATCCTTACCAACACTAACGTGAGCGGGATTTTTTATTAACACTACCATATGACGAACGACCGTAGTAGTTTTACCATGTTTTTTGGTAGTCGACAAGGTGATGGTATTCACACCATTGGACAACACAATAACGTCATTAAATTTTCCTTGTTCGTTCACTTTTATTTCTTTGCCGTTGACTTCTAGACGACTTTCTTTGTCAGTTTCACCTTGGACAGCCGTTTCGGTATAATTGGAAATTTGTCCTTCTACCGGCGCATATACAATTAATTTTGGCGGAGTTATTATTCCGTGTATTTGCCAACCCAAATATACAACAAAAAATAAAACAAAACTAATCAATGTAAAATTTTTGATAAATAAAGAAAGTGGTTGTAAATTATGTGGATTAGTTTTGTTTAAATAATGTCTGGTGAAAAATTTTAGTCCGCCTTCACAATTAAATTTATAAGAAATCATTTCATAATTTAAATCATACAACCTACATAGTTCGCGCACATAAGCTTGGCGATGGGCTTTGGCTTTTGGTAATTCTAAAAAGCGATTGTTTTCAAACGCTTCTAAATATTTTAGAGGGATATGGGTTTTATTAGCCACTTCGTCTATCGTGAGGTGTTTATTTTCTCGAGCAGTTTTTAATTCCCAACCCAAATTTTTTGAAATGTCTATTTTTTTGTAACAGAAAATTGACATAATCAATTTTACTGGCGTGAATTATTCTTTTTTGGTGTTATTAAAGACTGTGCCACCGGAATCAAGCGATTGTTCATCTTCGGGAATTTCTTCGTCAACTTGAGGTCGAACAAACCCACCTTGAGATGATAAATGTTCGGTAAAAAGCTCGCGTGGTTTGGCACCATCTGCTGGTCCTACTATACCAGCTTCCTCTAGTTCGTCAAGCAAACGAGCGGCACGAGCATATCCGACTCGTAGGCGACGTTGTAATAGTGAAGCGCTGGCTTTGCCTGATTCTACCACTACTTTTTTGGCATCTTCAAACAATGAATCTTGATCATCGCTAGAACCACCAAATAAATTGACAGTTCCACCATTGGAACCGGCATTTTTGGACACCACAGCGTCATCATATTGAGGTGGCTCGTCGTTTTTAATATTGTCTACTACTCGTTTCATTTCTTCTTCAGAAACAAAGGCGCCCTGTACGCGTTTTGGTTTGGATAAATCAGCGGTTAAAAATAACATGTCGCCACGGCCTAATAATTTTTCAGCACCAGAACAATCCAAGATGGTGCGAGAATCTACCAAAGAAGCCACAGAAAAAGCAATACGAGCGGGGATATTAGCCTTCATCAAACCGGTAATTACTTCGACACTTGGGCGTTGGGTAGCAACGATTAGATGGATCCCAACTGCGCGTGCCATTTGTGCGATACGAATGATGCCAGCCTCAACTTCACTGGCGGCAGTGGCCATGAGATCAGCCAATTCATCAACTACGAACACTATATATGGTAGTTTTTCGTTAGCAGTTTTGTTGTAAGATTGGATATCACGTTTTCCTTCTTTGGCCAACACATCAAATCGTCTTTCCATTTCTCCAATTGTCCATTTTAGAGCGTTGACTGTCTTAGCAGGATCGGTAATTACTGGAGTAAGTAAATGGGGAATACCATTATACAGAGTTAATTCTACTCGTTTTGGATCAACAAAAATAAAGCGTAAATTCTCTGGAGAATTTTGATATAATAAACTCAAAATAACGGTATTGATACAAACTGTTTTGCCGGAATTGGTAGCACCGGCTATTAAAAGGTGAGGCATTTTGAGCAAATCGGCAAACCAAACTTTGCCGGCTACATCTTTTCCAAGAGCGATATGCAGGTTGTGTGGTCGTTCGCTAAATTCTTTACTTTCGAGTAGTTCTTTTAGGGTGACCATCGCCACTTTTTCATTTGGTACTTCAATACCAACTAGCGACTGACCTGGGATTGGCGCTTCGATACGAATCGGGTGGGCGGCCAGAGCCAGAGAGAGGTCGTTGGAGAGTGCAGTAATACGAGTCAATTTTATCCCCTTGGCCGGTTTGAGAGAATACTGAGTGACAGTTGGACCAACTCGCACTTCACCCATATCAACATCGATACCAAAATTTCGAAAAGTATCTTTGATAGTTTCGGCGTTGCCTTTGATGTCACCGGAAGTTGGTTTCGTTTTGGAAGTAAACAGCAAACTTACCGGCGGTAATTTATAATGGGTATAATCCGGTTTTTCTACAATTATTTCAGCTGGTTTTTCTATAGTTTTTGTTTCAATAGCGTCTGGATCTTTTTCACTATCATCTTCATCAGCTACGCCAGCAATAGATTTTTTGTGAAAGATTCTTTTGTCTTCCTCGTCTTCTTCGTCGGTATTTTCTGGCGTGGAATTTGCTTCATAGTCACCTTTTATACTGAATTTAACCGGTTCGGTCGCCACACCGGATTTTTTAAATTTGGCAAAAAAAGTGATTATTTGTTTTCCCACCCAACCCAACATCAAGAACAACTTTTTATTTAGATCCACCATTTGGGCGAGGGTAGTATTAAATAAAAATATAAAAGAAACTAGAAGCAACCCAACCAAAATCAAAGTTCCGCCCCAATAGCCAACATATTTTAGTAATGGCCAAGACAAAGCCAGACCAAAAAAACCACCGGCATAACCTTGGGTAGCTTGGTTATATAAACCATCCAGAGGTTTTTGAATATGTACTAAACCATTAAAACTTAAAAAAAATAAAATTCCTCCAAGAGTATGAGTGTGACAATAATTATATTCCAAGTCTTTTATTAAAAGTATGGCGATAATCAAAAGTACAATTGGAAAAACATAACGCACTTGACCAAAAACCAAGGCGAGCGCGGAATCAATAAAAATTCCCACTACCCCCGCCATTGAAAAAAAACTAAGTATCGAAAGTCCGGCAATAATAAATAATAAAATCGCCAAAAGACCTTGACCGACTTCAGGGTTGATGTTTAACCGCGGATTTTCTTTCCCCGGTCGTTTCTGATAATGACGATACACTCGGGTCATAGTTGATTATAAAAACATTATATCACATTTTCATTTTTTTTGATATAATATATTTATGAAAAATAAAAAAATAAATAAATCAGGTTTTACTTTGGTTGAAGTTTTGGTCGCCACAGCTATTTTTTTGTTATTTGCGGTGGGAATCTACAGTTCACTAAATTTAGTGTTTAAAATAGTTTATCAGTCGCGTGTGCAAATTTTGGAGACGGCTTTTTTGAGCGAAGAGTTGGAAGCGGTACGAAATTTACCTTATGAAAGTGTTGGTATTGTGAACGGTGTTCCAGCCGGTGTGCTGGCTCACACCAAAACAATAGTAAGAAATGGTATCTCTTTTGATTTGACTACCTCAGTGCGTAATATTGACGATTCGTTTGATGGAGTGTTGGGTGGTACTCCCAATGACACAGCTCCAGCCGACTATAAATTGGTAGAAATCTCAGCCATTTGTCAAAATTGTTCACAGCAAGTAGCTGTGATTTTGAATACCATTATTACCCCCAAAAATTTAGAGGGAGCGAGTCAAAATGGCGCCTTATTTATTCATGTTTTTGATTCCAATGGTCTGCCGGTAGTTGGCGCCAATATCCATATAGTAAACACTGTCCAAACACCAAATATTGTGATAGACGATGTGACTGACAGTAATGGAATGTTTCGAGTGATTGATGCACCTACTGGTACTCTTAGTTATAATATAAATGTTAGTAAAAATGGGTATTCTAGCGATACAACTGTGGTGGCTTCAGCTCAAAATCCAAATCCACTCAAACCGCCTGCCAATGTAGTTAGTCAAACTGTTACAGAAATTAGTTTTAGTATCGACAAAAAAAGCTCATCCAATGTTTTTGCAGTGGATCCTAGTTGCAATGTTGTTGTTGGTCCAACAACTGTTATAAATGGAGAAAAAAAATTAGGTTTGAATCCGGATATATATAAATTTTCTCAACCTTTTTCTTTGGCCGGTGGTAGTTATAATTTTAATAATTTAGAATGGGATACTTATCATATTAGTGTTTCTGGTACAGCATACGATCTGATGGGGTCAGTGCCGATGTTGCCATATAAATTAAATCCGGGAGTAGAGCAAGATGTATTTTTGATTCTACGTCCTCATACTGTCAATTCTTTATTGATAAAGGTAAAAGATGCCGGAACCGGTTTGCCTTTATCGGACGCTGCTGTACAACTGACAGACGCTGGTTATAATAACACAATTCAAACTAGTCTTGGTTATATTCGTCAAACCGATTGGTCTGGTGGCAGAGGGCAAGTAACTTTTTTAGATGATACAAAATATTTTACTGATGATGGAAATTTAGTAAATAATACCCCAGCCGGTGATTTGCAATTAAAAAAATTTGGCAATGTTTATGCGGTTAGTGGGTTTTTGGAATCTTCAACTTTTGATGTTGGCGCTGGTATAACTTTACGTAATGTTATTTGGGAACCATTGGCGCAACCGGTATCGACTGGTAAGAGTTCTGTTTTATTTCAATTGGCCGGTAGTAATTCTAGCACTCCATCTAGTTGGAATTATGGTGGCCCAGATGGTACTGTTGCGACTTTTTATACATCTACCAGTACTACCATTTTTCCCGGTTTAAATAATAATCGCTATTTGCGTTATCGAGTATTTTTGTCGACAGAAGACAATCACTATACTCCACAATTGTCAGAAGTAGCTATCACTTTTTCCAATAATTGTACACCACCAGGACAAGCATTTTTTAATGGTTTATCAGCCGGCACATATATGCTGAATGTGAGTCGTGGAGGCTATGCTACCAATAATGGCCAAATAGATGTTGGTGGAAATAATGAAGTCGAGGTAAATATGTCGCCATTATGATCAAAAAAATAAACAATCAAGGGATGACAATGATCGAGGTGTTAGTAACTGTAGGTTTATTTTTGTTGTTGATTGTAGGTGTAGTTGAATTGATGATTTGGGGCAATCATGGAAAAGATGTAGTTTTTGAGCAGTTATCTACTCAAAGCGAAGGTCGTAAGGTAGTTCAAGATTTTATCAATGATATACGTCGCGCCGATGCTTCTAGTATCGGATCATATTCGATTGAAATGGCCCAAAGTCAGCAAGTGGTTTTTTATTCAAATATCGATAGTGATAATTGGCGAGAACGAGTGCGTTATTTTTTGCAAGGTACAATTTTAAAACGAGGAATAGTAAAACCTAGTGGAAATCCTATATCATACAATCCGGCTAGCGAAGTAGTGGAAGAGGTGGTGCATGATGTCGCCAATGCCACCAATTCTATTTTTTATTATTATGATCAAAATTATACCGGTGCTAGTAGTTCGGCTATGTCCTTCCCTATAAATATTTCGGCGATACGTATGGTTGGTATAAAATTAATGTTGGAAGAAAAACCAAATATTGCACCGGCACCGTTTAATATTGAGGCTAAAACAGAAATTAGAAATTTAAAGACAAATTAGATGAAAAAAAATGCCGCAGTCATCCTCGCGAAAGCGGGAATCAAAAAAATAAATGAATCCGGAAGTATTCTTTTATTTGTGATGGTTTTTGGATCGATTAGTTTTTTTTTGATTGTGATGGGAGTGACAGGTTATGCAATTTTAGAAAATCGCGCTTCGGAACACAAACACAATCGTGAAATGGCTTTTCAGGTTGCCGAGGCGGGGGTGAATTATTATCGTTGGCATTTGGCACACAACAAAACAGACTATCAAGACGGCACTGGCCAAGTAGGGCCGTATATTCACGAATTTAAGGATAAGAATGGCACTGTTATTGGTCATTTTTCTTTGGATATTATACCGCCGAATCTTGGCTCAACTATAGTTACTGTGAAGTCAACTGGTTGGTTGGATACACAGGCGGAGAGTAAACGTACCTTGAAAGTTCGTTTAGGTTTTCCGGCTTTGACGGATTATGCTTTTTTGACCAATACCGATGTTTGGATTGGGGACAATGAAGTGGTGCATGGCAAATTTCACGCCAATGGCGGTATTCGTTTTGATGGTACTACCGACGCTCCTTTGACTTCGGCAGTGCCTACTTATACTTGTAAATCATTTCACGGTTGTGGCAATCAGATAAAGCCCGGAATTTGGGGAGCAGGTAGCTCTACTTATTGGGGTTTTCCGGTACCGGCACAAGATTTTTCAGCGGTAACTGCCAAATTGGCTGAAATAAAAACTAATTCCAAACCGCCGGCTACCGGGCTGTATTTGTCTTCATCTGGAAAACAGGGTTGGAGATTTCAATTTTTGGCCAACGGCACAATTGATATAGCCAAAGTGAATACCACCAATTGTTATAAAGCCAAAGATGTTAATGATAACAATTATTTTTGGCCATGTATTGATATAGCTACTTTGGGAGCGGTCACAAATTATAGTATGCCGGCTAATGGTTATATATATGTAGAGGACAATGTCTGGGTAGATGGTACAGTAAATGGTCGCGCTACAATCGGTACAGCTACTGGCAAATCTATTATGATAAATGGTAATTTGGTATATCAAGCCAAAGATGGTAATCATGTATTGGGTTTGATTGCCGAACAAAATATTTTAATTCCGTATAATTCACCGGATGTTTTGGAAGTGGACGCAGCGGTGTTGGCTCAAAATGGAGCGGCCAAAAGATATTATTATCCCGGAGATATGAAAACCAGTTTGACTATTTATGGTTCGGTAATTTCCAATGGTCTATGGACATGGAGTTGGGTGTCAGGCGGTGGGGCGGTGGTGTCTGGCTATACAAATACCAATGCTACCTATGATGCGAATTTGACTTATGGTCCGCCGGTTGGGTTTCCGGTGGGGTCGGAGTATAATTTGATTTCGTGGGAGGAAGTGAAGTGATTGCTAATTTTTGGGAGTTTGATATAATTGTAATTAGTTTACATACGCCTCACATATATTAATTTTCTTGCGCTCAAACTTGTGCCGAATTGTATACTGTGCAGACAATCCAGTTTGGTTCTCGGCACTTCAAACAATTCGCGCGGCGAAAATCAATATATGTTCGGCTATAAAATTTTTATAATAAAATATGTCACAAAAAATTCGTAAGTTGGTTATTCCGGTGGCGGGATTGGGGACTAGATTTTTACCGGCTACTAAGGCTCAACCAAAGGAGATGTTGCCGGTGGTGGATAAGCCGATTATTCAGTATGTGGTGGAGGACGCGGTGAGAGCGGGAATTACGG
>JAVHOZ010000052.1:0-2868 GCA_036170335.1 Candidatus Magasanikiibacteriota bacterium
CCAAAGTTTAGAGGCTGAAATGTCACTTTAGGGGTCGCTACTTTTGGACAAAGATGCGATGTTGAAAATCGCCGATCTTATTCGTTCGGAAGATTTTTACAAAAACGCTCACGCCAGAATTTTTGAAATAATATCCGAGCTTTATTCACGCAACGAACCGGCTGATTTGTTGACCCTGAGTACTCGTTTGGAAGAAAAAGGCATATTGGAGATGTGTGGTGGACGTACTTATTTGGCAGCTCTAGTCAATGCTGTACCTACGGCCGCTAATATCACCAATTACGCGAGTATTGTTCACCGCAAAGCCGTGCGTCGTCGCCTACTTTTGGCCTCACATGAAATTTCTCGTTTGGGTTATCAAGAAGACAATGATATTGAAAAAGTGCTAGACGAAGCCCAACAAAGTCTGTTCGCAGTTTCCCAAATCCATTTTAAACAAACTTTTACTCCGATTCGCAATGTTCTTTCGGACGCTTTTGATCGTATTGACGAATTGCATAAAAACAAAGGTCAACTACGTGGCCTCCCTACCGGTTTTACTCAACTAGACAATTTGCTGGCTGGATTACAAAAATCTGATTTAATAATTTTGGCTGCTCGTCCGTCTGTAGGAAAAACTTCGTTAGCGCTAGATATTGTCCGTCACGTTGCCACCAAACAAAAATTGCCGGTTGGTATGTTTTCTCTGGAAATGGGAAAAGAACAACTAGTAGATAGAATGCTTTGTTCTGAAGCTGGTATAGATTTGTGGCGTATGCGCACCGGTCGATTATCCGACCGTCCTGAAGATGATGATTTTCCACGTATTGGTCACGCTATTGGTGTGCTTTCTGAAACTCCCATATATATTGACGATTCCGGTAGTTTAAATATTTTACAATTACGCACTAAGGCTCGTCGTCTACAAAGCGAACATGGTTTGGGTTTGATTGTTATCGATTATTTGCAACTCATGGAATCAACTAGTGGAAAAACCGACAACCGTGTTCAAGAAGTTGCCGAAATTAGCCGTGGCTTGAAAGCACTGGCGCGTGAACTCAATATTCCAATTTTAGCATTATCACAGTTATCACGTACCGTTGAACAAAGCAAACCGGCTATTCCAAAATTATCTCACTTGCGTGAATCAGGTTCTATCGAACAAGACGCTGATGTGGTATTATTTATCTACCGCAAAGCCGCCGATCGTAATTATCGTCTCGAAGAAATTCCTCCTGATGAACGCAACATTGCTGAAATACATATCGCCAAACATAGAAATGGTCCGACCGGTTTGGTAAAAACTATTTTTGTGGAACATATGGCTTCGTTTAAAAATCTAGATACCACTCCCCATACTAGTAGCGCCCCCCAAGCTTTGAAACCAAAATCGGCTTTTACAAATTCAGGTGGTGGTGGATACAAAGTACCAGAACAACCTAAATATTAATAAATTTATTAAATTTTAACAAACATACATATGTCCATGTTTTCAAAATTAAAACAATTCAAAGATTTGCGTGATCAAGGCAAAAAATTACAAAGTTTAATTGGAGGAGAAATTGTCACAGTGGATAAAGCCAGTGGTAAAGTTGTGCTCACCATGAACGGAAATTTGGAAATGACCGGCCTCGCAATTGATAATAGTATGCTAATTCCTAATAAAAAATCTGAGTTAGAAAAAGCCATCAAAGAAGCTCACAGTGAAGCACTCAAAAAAATGCAACGCACCATCGCTATGAAAATGCAACAATCCGGTGAATTTAATATCCCCGGTTTAAGTTAACATGTACTCCCAAAGTATAAACAAACTTATTGATGCTTTAAAAAAACTACCATCTGTTGGACAACATACCGCAGAACGGTATGTTTTTCATTGGTTAAAATCCGGAAAATCCGAAGTAAACGAATTCAAAAATATTCTGGATAATTTATTGAAAAATATTAAGAGTTGTGAAATGTGTTGGAATTTTTCTGATACTAACCCTTGTGAAATTTGTGCCAATAAAAATCGTGATCAAAATCAAATCTGTATAGTGGACGAAGCTCAAGCGGTAGCAGCGTTAGAAAAAACCGGAGTTTATTCGGGTGTGTATCATGTACTGCGTGGAGTAATAGATGCTGGTGATGAAGAAGGAATGAAGGAATTAAAAATACGCGAATTGTCACAACGTATTCAAACCAATCAAAATATTCAAGAAATAATTTTGGCGCTAAATCCTGATATTCTTGGTGAAACTACAATGTTATACCTAGAAAAACACATTAAACAATTAAACCCCCAAATTAAAATATCCCGACTAGCTAGGGGTTTACCAATGGGATCGGATTTGCAATATAGTGATGAAATAACTCTAGGAAGTGCACTAAAAAATAGAATCTCAATTTAAAAAAAACAAAACGAGGTAATAGTTATTATTACCTCGTTTTGTTTTTTTAAACTATCTTTTAGACGATTTCTACCTCGGTAAATCTTTGTCTTTGACCGTGTACTTTGTGGAAACGTACTTTACTTTTGAATTTTTCCACGCGCAAAGTGCGAGCCTTGCCTTGTCTCAAAACTTTGGCACTGACTACCACACCAGTCAAATACGGTTTGCCTAGTTCAACCAAATTTCCTTCTTCATCGGCTTTCAAAAGTACTTTGTCAAAAACGAAATTAGTATCAGCCAAAACATCGATGCCGTTAACTTTTAATTTTTCAAATTTGAATTTTTCGCCAGCTTTAACAATGTACTGTTTGCCACCGGTTGCAATAATAGAGATCATAAATTACTTAATATACCCTTTCTCTAGTCCATCGAAGTTGTCCTAGTTGGGCTTACTTTAGATATAAAACGTGTTAATTATAACAAATAAACTGCTTGATTGTCCATCGCTGTATATTTG
>JAVHOZ010000053.1:0-13819 GCA_036170335.1 Candidatus Magasanikiibacteriota bacterium
CTGGACAATTTAGTCTTGCCAATCGTTGGTGCGTATTTGATTCAAATGCTTGTGTGATACATTCTATACTCAATGCACCACCTGTCTGGTAAAATGGCCAGTTGGGAAAGAAAATCACGGTAGACGAATTAACAAAAAAGATTAATCAGATTTTTATAAAAAAATAATCCACAAGCATAGGTTATTTGCTTTTGTTTTTTGTGCTATAATACAAACATTAATTTAGTTATCTAAAATATATGGCCAAAGGAAACAACGCCGGTAAAAAAAATAAGAATATCAAAAAACCAAAACAAGACAAAAAGAAATAATTTGTTAAAACCCACCTAATAAAGTGGGTTTTTTGTTAGTAGAGATTGACTTTTTGGCTATTTTAAGGCATTATGTCTGGGTATGAATATTACTTCTGCTACCTTTGTTAAAGGAATCGTGGCCACTGATCCACTTTTAGAAAATGGCATTCCCCAGATCGCCTTTATTGGGCGTTCTAATGTTGGCAAATCCAGTGTTATCAATGCTTTTGTAAATCAAAAAGGTTTGGCAATAACCAGTTCTTTCCCAGGCCGTACTCAACAAATCAATCTTTTTCTGGTTAATAAAAACTTTTATTTGGTAGATTTGCCCGGCTATGGTTTCGCCAAGGTTTCTGGTGACAGGCGAATGGAGATAGAAAATCTAATTAATTGGTATTTTTTTGATTCGGGATATAAACAAAAAAAGGTTATATTGATTATTGATGCAAAAGTCGGTCCGACTAAGGACGATCTGGATATGTTGTTTGGTTTGGAACAAGAAAATAAAAGTATAATAGTGTTAGCGAATAAAGTAGATAAAATTAAAAAAGCTAGCTATAACAAACAGCTTGAAAAAATACAATCATTAGTTGGAAATCATAAAATTATTCCATTTTCAGCTGAAAAAAGGTTTGGTATCAACGAGCTAGTCAATGCGATTGCACATTGACAATCGCCCAATTTTTCACTACAATCTGAATATTCTGGAGAGATGGCTGAGCGGTCGAAAGCAGCAGTTTACTAAACTGCAGACCATGCAAGTGGTCCTAGGGTTCAAATCCCTATCTCTCCGCACCGATAAAAAATCGCTTTTATCTTCATTTTAAAGAGTATATTAAACGACTCTTTGAATGTAAGATTAGCGATTTTTTTGTTTCTCATTTGAACATTCCAAAGTAAAGTTTTGATATTTTTTGTAATTGACTGCTGGGTTTAAAAAGCCTATACTTTTTAGATTATAATAATAGTTTATTTTGTTTATGAAAAAAGAAATTTTCCATTACAGGCGATGACCGACGCATTTGCCAGAACAGCAACAAATTTTGTTTGCTCACTTGCCTGCCAAAAAAGAAATTTATATTATCAAAGGTGCTCCGCATACATTCAAAGAGGTACAACACATTGAGGAAGTAAAGAATATTTTTAAAGATTGGATTATTACAATATGACAACCGTACAAGAATTTATGAAACAAATCATTGATTGGTTGCGATAGTATATAATATCCAGTTGTAAAGTGGAATATAGGATAACAAAAAATTCCTAGTGATTTCTTATTCCAAATGGTGCGGACAAATTGTCACCCCCCCTTTTTTTTTAATTTCATTTGACAAAAGTCATTTTTCATAATACAATAAGTATATAAAAAATATCCCTAATAAATATGCCTCAAATATATAAAAAATTTATCCAAGATAAGCCTTATTATTATCTTAGTGAACAAATTAGAATCAAGGGAAAAAATAATAAAATACAGTTGTATTTAGGAAAAAATATCCCTAATGATTTATCGGAGTATTATGATAAGTTGTTTTTAAAAGAAAAACAGCTGATCAAGGACAGGTTGGATGATCTGTTTGTGTTTGACAATGTTTTTAGCAGAGAACAAGTTTTTAAAATTGAAGATTTAAAAACAAAATTAAAATACAAAATGTTAAATTTGTCTGATTTTAAAAAAGAGCAATTATGGACACGCTATGCGGTTCAGTTTATTTTTGAATCCAATGCTATTGAGGGTAGTAAATTGAGTCAAGCGGAAGTGAATTCCATAGTGCAAAAAAAGCAGCTTAAAAAAACGATAGAGCGTAGAGAAATCAGAGAGGTAAAAAATTCTATTGAGGCTTTTAATCTTATAAGAAATAATAAATTCAAACTCAATCAACATACTATCATCAACCTTCACAAATTATTGGTAGATGGTTTGGATATAAATACCGGTTATAAAAAAGTTGATATTATTGTAAATAATAAAAAAACTACACCGGTTGGGCATGTTAGATCAGAAATGAATAGCTTGTTAAACTGGTTAAAAGATAGTAAAAAAAGCAAACGGCATCCGTTGGCGATTGCTTCGGATTTTCATCAGCGGTTTGAATACATTCATCCTTTTGAAGATGGTAATGGCAGAGTAGGTCGGTTGCTTTTTAATTTCGTGTTATCACAATATGGATATCCGCCTATTTTATTTTTATATCAAAATAGACGGTCTTATTTTAGTGCTTTGAACCAAGCTGATGATGGCAGAAAAAATAAATGGTATTGGCATGTGGTTGGTGTGTATAAAAATAGTATTGGTTGGTTTTTGAACGAAATGGTTTAGAAGTAGAATACAGAATAACAAAAAATTTCTAGTTCAATGAAAAAAACAATAATTTTAAAAAACACCGAATTGGAATATCAACATCGTCGTTTGCTGCGATCCCGTCGGGTGCGTTTGGCGGTTTCTTTTGGTGGTAAAATAAATATTACTACTCCAATGTTTTTTTCTGAATCTAAGATAAAAGATTTTTTGTTGCAGAATGCCGATTGGATTTTGGAAAAGATTGCTCATTTTAAGAATAAAGAATTAAAAAGTATTTTTCCAGTGGGGCACAAAGATTTTGTCATTAACAAAAGTCGCGCTTTGCATCTGGTGCGTGAGAAAATTGCCCAGTTGAATATTATCTATGATTTCAGGTATAATAAAGTATCGATAAAAAACACCTCCAGTCGTTGGGGCAGTTGTTCCAAAAATGGAAACTTGAATTTTAATTATAAGTTGGTATACTTATCTGATGAAATGGCTACCTATGTAGTGGCACATGAGCTTGCCCATTTACAAGAAATGAATCATGGAAAGAAATTTTGGCAGTTAGTTTCCAAAACAGTTCCCAATTGGAAAGTCTTGAGAAAACAATTAAAAAATATTTATTAATAATTAATTAGTATGATCGCAAAAAACAAACAAATATTAATTTTAGTAGTTTTGTTGGTACCATTTTTGTCCGGTTGTGCCCTCAGTCCTACATCTCAAAATTCAGATTCAACCAAGACTGATCAAAACAAAGTTTCAGCTGGCAATTTAGCAGAAACAAATACAGTGGTAAAAATAGCAGACGATAAAACAAAAATAAATAATAATTTAAATAAAAAAAATACTATGGATAAATTCGATGTCAACAAACAATATGTCGCTGTCGTACACACCACTTTGGGAGATTTTACTATCAATTTTAATAAGGGACAAACACCAAAAACAGTCGAGAATTTTGTTACTTTAGCCAAAAAAGGCTTTTATGATAAAACTATTTTTCATCGCGTAATAAAAGGTTTTATGATTCAAGGTGGTGATCCGGTTGGAAATGGTACCGGTGGCCCAGGATATAAATTTGCTGATGAAAAGTTTGATGGCGAATATGTACGTGGTGCCGTGGCAATGGCCAACTCCGGTCCAAACACCAACGGCAGTCAATTTTTTGTAATGCACGCCGATTATCAGTTACCAAAAAACTACACAATTTTTGGTCATGTAGTAAGTGGAATGGATACAGTAGATAAGATTGCGGAAAGCAAAGTTGAGTCCGGTGGTTTTGGAGAAAATTCCAAGCCGGTTGTTCCGACAGTTATTAAATCAATTGATATAAGCGAAAAATAAAATTTAAATTTAGTCTATTCTTCCAAATCGGGTTTCTCTATCGAGAGCGACTCGATTTTTTTTTCGCTGCCGACAATTTTGATTACGTCTTTATCTATCTTTAGGAATTCTTTATTGGCAGAGTTGTAGCTGTTTACAGTTGTGGATAAATTATTGCCTAATTTTTTTAGATATTCATCATAAGCCAACAAATGTCTGCCCAATTCTTCGACACGTTGACGAATTTCTTTGGCGGACTCCTCTATTTGCAATGCGCGCAACCCTTGTAGCACGGTTTGTAAATAAGCCAAGAAGGAAGTTGGCGAAACAATGATTACATGTTTTTCTTTGAAAGCATATTCGATGAGATCGTGAGTGTTGGTTTTTAATGAGCCAACTTGGTTGATAAGCAAATCATAATATATTCCTTCAGAAGGAATAAACATAAAAGCAAAATCCATTGTTCCTTCTTTTGGTTTGATGTATTTGCTGGTTTCGTTGATACGATTTTTTAAATCATTTTTAAAAATATTTTCTAATTCGGTTTTTCGTAATGGATCTTTTTCGCTAACAGCACGATTGTAATTTTCCAAACTAAACTTGGAGTCAATTGGTATGACTTTGTCTTTTACAAACACCACGGCATCAACAATATCTCCATCACTAAATTTGTATTGCATTTGAAATGATCTGGGTGGCAAAACATTTAACAAAACATTTTCCAAATAGTATTCTCCCAAAATGCCGCGTTGTTTTGGATTTTGTAAAATATCTTCTAGTCCTTGTAGTTGGACGGCAAAATTCATCACTTGTCGATTGGTTTCGTCGAGTTTGGTAAGTTTTTCGGTCACGTCGGATATTATCTTGGCACTTTGCCCAAATTGACTTTGAATGGCACTGTGCATGGAAGCCTGATTTTCAGTCATCGATTTGTGGGTTTCGCCAATTTTTTGCTCAAACTGTCTGCCGAGATCCTGAATTTGGGATTGCAGCATGGTGAATAGGTCACCATTTTCTTTTGGCTTACTTAATTCTTTGAGTTTGTTGTAAAAAATAATCAGTATTATCGCTAAAACAATGATTATTGTTGAGAAAATGATCATTTCCATAATTTTTTAGTTAAGTGTGAGTATATTAACATTATTTTAGTATCCATTCAATGTGCGTTTATGCACGTCGCCTATACTACTATTGCTAATCACTTTAAATTATTGTAAAATAACACCAATATTCTGCTGCCCCCATAGTTCAATGGATAGAACAGGCCCGTCCTAAGGGCAAAATGTGTGTTCGATTCATGCTGGGGGCACGATAGTGCCAGCCAGTTTCGTGCGAAAAATGGTACTCGAGGGCTTGTAGCTCATTTGGTAGAGCGCAGCATTCGCATTGCTGAGGTAAGGGGTTCAATCCCCCTCAAGTCCACCAATAAAAGTTTATAGTGGTCAAAATAGGTTTTATGCCTGTTTTTGTTTTTTTGTATAGACTAGTGTATACAAATGTGGATAAAACTGGGTATAAGTATATTTAAAAGTGGAAAATTTGTATACACTAGTCTATACAAATTTTTAAACATTGGCTTAAAATAAGCATTTTTCCCAAAAATAACAAAATGTTTCACGTGAAACATTTTAAAACAGCTTTTATAGTATTTATACCAAAAATAGCCATAATTATACAAAATTGTTTCACGTGAAACAAAAACTATACACCTCCCATATAGCCAAATGATTATTTGTGAACAAAGTAGGCTTATTGGTAGTTCTTTGAGATCAACAATGTATTAGTCTGTTGTTAATTTGTTTTTATATAGATTTTGTATATCTAACCTGCCTGTTTTTTCTATAGCCGGCATTTTTATAAAATATCATTATCTACTAAAAATGTTTCACGTGAAACATTTTCATAATCAAAAATAAAATAACTAACAAAAATTATTAAAAACCGCCCTAAAGCCGAACATATATTGATTTTTGTCGCGCGAATTGTCCGAAGCACCGAGAATTAAACCAGCTTGTCTGTAATACAATAAATTCAGTGCAAGTCTGAGCGCAAGAAAATCAATATATGTGAGGCGTCTGATTTGAAATTTATAATATAGATTCCCGCTTTCGCGGGAATGACAAACGTGAGAATGATAAATAAAAAATAATCAAAAAAACAACTTACAAAATAATTCACAAAATAATCAATTTTATCATTGTTGTGAATAACTTTTTATGATATAATATCGTTGCTGAAATTATTTTTTAAAGTATATTTTTTATGTTTAGTTTTTTGCGTGTTAGTAAAGTGATGGACGTGCTTTCTTATATTTTTTTAATTTTAAATATACTGTTAGTTCCGCTATTTTTAGACAAAAATCTGAATAATTTCTATATCATACCAAAACAGTATGTGTTTGGTGGTTTGGTAATTATAAATATATTACTATGGATTGCCAAATTTGTTTTTACCAAAAAAATTAAATTTACCAAAACCATGTTGGATGTACCGATGTTGTTGTTGGGTGCAGTGGGATTGTTCTCGGCAATATTTTCAGCCAATGTTTATGATAGTTTTTTTGGTCGAGCGGAATATTTTACTTTGAACTTTGTTTTGTTAGTTTTATTTTTTGGTTTTTATTACGTTATAGCCAATGTTGTAAAAACAGAAAAGTTGTGGCGTGGCCTACTAGATACGTTGTTAGTTGTAGGTTCAGTGTCATTATTAGTGTTTATCTTAAAAATTGTTTTTAAAATAAGTTTCTTAACAAAATTATTAGGACAGTCTTGGAATACGGTAGATTCTACCAATAGTATTTTTGGTGTTTGGGCAGTAGTTTTGTTGGTCTTATCTTTTGGTCAGCTGATAAAAAAGAATTTAGGTTTTGGCCGCATAATTTGGTCATTTGTAGTTGGTGCTTTGTCTTTGACAGTTTTGTTGATGTTGAGCTTTAAAATATTATGGATAATTTTATTAATTGCGCTTATTCTGTTGTTGATGTTGGGAATAAGTTTTATTCGTGAAGTTCATTTGGGGTGGGTGTCGGCATTATTTGCTTTATTAGTTTTTACAATTATTTTTATAATTTTTGGTACACCGAAATTTTTTCAGATGCCGATACCTACTGAAGTAGCGCTCGGTTTCAAGCCATCATGGTCAGTGGCCTATGCTACTATTTTTTCCGGCGTGAAAGAATTTTTTGTCGGAAGTGGTTTGGGCTCATTTGGAGTAGATTTTTCCCAATTTCGTACTCTTTCCTTTAACTCTGATCCAGCCGCTTGGTCATTGCGTTTCAATCAGCCGTTTAACACTCTGTTTGGTTTGTTGTCTGAAGGTGGATTTTTATTTGTTTTTGCTTTGGTGTTCTTGATACTTTTGGCGCTGGGTCATGTTTTTGAAGTTTGGAATAAAATCCGCACCTCTGTTTCATCGGAATCAAATTTTAAGAAAGATAATATTTTGTTTGAATCATTTTTAGTGACTATTGCCTTTGTAATTTTGACTATTGGTTTGAGTTTTGTCTTTTATGGTCAAGTTTTATGGTTGGCTTGGTGGTTGATGTTGGCGTTGTTGGTAGTTGGATTTTCTTTTTATAATAAAAATTTTACCAAAGAAAAAGAAGGGGCGCTCGAAAATACTCCTCAATATAGTTTATCTTTTTCTTTTGGTTTGATAGTAGTGATGACTGGTTTGGTGATGATCGTGGTTTGGGGGGCGAGATTATATTTGGGTGAAATCGCTTTTGCCAAAGCTTTGTCCAGTGGTAATAGTAAAATTGCTGAAGGATTTATTAATGAGGCTTTGGATAAAAAACCAAATTCCGATATTTATCATTCGGCTTTGGCGCAAATTTATCTGAATCAAGCGGTGGAACTTAGTAAACAAACCAATCCGGACGTTCAGACTATTAGTTCAATCATGGCCAAAGCAGTGAATGAAGCAAAATATGCGACTGATTTGTCGCCCAAGTCGGTGGCTTTGTGGGAAAATTTGGCTACTATGTATGAAAATGCGTCGGCATTGGTACCGGAAGCACGGGAATGGGCGTTGAAATCTTTGCAACAAGCGAGAGATTTAGAACCAACCAATCCGTCATTTTGGTGGCGTTTGGGCAACAATTATGGCGCTACCGCCAAATGGGAAGATGCCATAAAAAATTATGAAAAGGCAATCGAACTAAAGGCTGATTATTTTGGTGCGTATGTTGGTCTATCCAATGCCTATGAACAAACTCAAAAAAATGACAAAGCCATTGAGGTTTATGAAAAAATAGTGGCTCAAAAACAAACCGATCCGGAGACTTTATATAATTACGGTCGTTTATTGTACAATCGCAATGGTGCCGGTGATCGAGATTCGGCTGAAAAAATTTGGGGTCAAGTGATAAAAATTCAACCAAATTATTCTAATGCATTGTATAGTCTGGGTTTGTTGTATGAAACCAACGGTGACAAGGCGACCGCTTTACAATGTTATTATAAAGTAAAAGATTTGAATCCAAACAACAAAAATATTGCCGACAAAATAAAGAAAATGGTCGGTTCGAACTAAAACATTGTTTATGCGAGACAACAAAATTATCGCTTTAATAATAATTTCCGCTTTGGCTGTTCCTAGTTTGGTTTTGGCGGCGATGTCTTCTACCAACTACTATATATATGCCGATAGTATAGATTTTGGCGGTGGTGTTGGTACGAGCACTAGTTATGGTTTGCAAGATACTTTGGGTGGTTATGCGGTGGGAATTAGCACTAGTACAAGTTATCAAGTGCGTGCTGGTTATCAGGCGGCGGAAATTGGTACTTTAAGTCTATTATTAGATGGAAACAGTGTTAATTTTGGAACTCTAAATTCGGCTGGGGTGGTGATTAGTAGTAGTGTGGCCGCGACAGTAAATACAGATTCGGCCACCGGTTATACCCTTTCAGTTTCTGGAGTTAGTGGTAATTCTTTGGCGGCGGTGACGGATGGTACGGTAGATGGCGCTGGTAGTACAGAAGAGTATGGTTTGGCAGTGAGCGGATCACACGCGGCATATGTTAGTGATGCTGCTATAATAAGTGGTTTAGTATTGTCGTCTGTATCTGTTCCAGCTTCTTCGGATGTTACAACTTTGACTTTTAAAGCAGTTCGCTCCTCAGGAAGTACAGCCAATACTTATTCTCAAGACCTAATCTTAACGGCAGCAGCAAATATTTAGTTATGTTGATAAAGAATAAAAAAATATTCAGTTGGTTGGTTGGAATGTCTTTTTTATTGGTTTCTTCAGTTCATGCTTTTTCTATTAGTCCTTTAAAATATACTATTAGTTTGAATCCCGGTGATGACAAAGATTTGGTGTTAGTTGTAAAAAACGATTCAAGTGATGACAGAGAATATCAGATGACGGTAGTGGGGGTGCAACAAGACAACCAAGGCAGACCAATTTTTAAACAAAACAGTGACATAGCAGAAAATTGGGTAAAATTTCAAAGTGAAAAAACGGTTTTAAAAAATAATGAAAAAAAAGATTTTGTTTTTACTATCACTATTCCTAAAAATGCACCACCCGGAGCACATTATTTGGGACTAGGAGTGCAAGAAAATAATAATAAAAATATTGGTGGACGATTGGTGACGATTTTGATGTTACAAGTTGCCGGTACAGCGAACGAATCTTTAACTTTGGAAAAATTTTACCCAATCAAAAAATATTTTTTTGACAAAAATTTAGTTTATTTTTTGCAAATAAAAAACACCGGTAATATTGATTTGTCTGTGCAGGCCAATATGCAAATTTATGATTATAAAAATAGAATCGTAGATTCTAGTGTCGTTAATTTGGGAAATAAATTGTTTGCGCAATCGAATCGTAGCGCACAACTTAATTCAGTTGTAGGTAGAAAAATGTTTTGGCCCGGAATGTATCAGTCGGTGATGACTATTAATTATGGTCTGACCAATCAACAAATAATCGGCAGTGTGAATTTTTGGTATTATCCAGTTTGGTTTTTGTGGACGGTTGGGGCAGTCATAATTTTTGTTTTATTAGTCTTTATATACATAAGGAAGAGACATGCAAAAATGGAATAAAAAAATATTTTTGTTGTTAGCTGTTTTATTTTTAAACGGACTGTTTTTTTATTCAGCCAAGGCGGCAACGGAAAATAAAAATATTAATGTACAGTTGATTGTGCCTAGTGTTGGAGGCGGTGGAGGTAACGGAGGCGGTGGTGGTTTACCTCCTGATACTACACCTCCAACTATTTCTAATATAGTTTCTAGCACTACCAATATTTCCGCCTCTGTCATCTGGAGCGCTAGCGATAATACCGGAATATCATCGGTAAATTTTGTCTATGGTACAACTTTGGCTTATGGTCAAACAGTTGTTCCAAGTGGAAGTTATGCTGTTAGTTTGTCAGGGTTAGCTGCTGATACGGTTTATTATTTTAAAATTACAGTTACTGATAGTGGTAGCAATAGTACAAATTTTACCGGTAGTTTTAAAACTGTGACATCTGTAAATCCGCCTGTAAATCCACCAGTTTTAGGTCCGGTAATTTCTAGTATAATTGTTACACCCGGAGTAAATTCGGCAATAGTAACTTTTAATACTGACAAAAATTCTACTGCTCAAATAAATTATGGTGAGACATTATCTCTAGGCGGTAGTGCTACTGACGGTTTGACACCAGTCGTTAACCACACAGTTCTTTTATTTGGATTATTGCCTAACAAAACTTATTATTATCAAATTATTACTACTGATGTTAGTTTAAATAGTACCAGTACTTCCATTTTAAATTTCAAAACTTTAGTTGACACAATTCCACCACCGGATGTTGCTAACTTACAAGTTTCTGCCGGACAAAATTCAATTACTTTAAATTGGCAAAGTCCGTCATTATCTTTTACCCCGGATTTTGTTGGAGTTAAAATTTTAAAAAAAATCGGCAGTCCCGCTTCTGGTCCAAATGATGCCGGGGCAACAGTTGTATACAATGGAAACGGTAACACAGTAGTTGATAATTCAGTGTTAAACGGTTTTACTTATTTTTATACAGTATATTCTTATGATGCATCCGGAAATTTTAGTGCCGGTAATCTTGTTCAGGGAAAAACTTCTGATGTAGTGCCTCCACCTCCGCTACTTATTCCTCCAACCTTAACTCCGCCTTCTCCGCCTTCTCCTCCTCCACCAATTCCACCTGTAACACCACCAGTAGTTCCACCTTCAATAACTCCACCAGCACCATATATATCACCGTCAGCCACTGTGCCTGGTTTTGAAAAACTAACTTTAGATAAAGTAAAGTTTTTGTCCGGTAGTCATCAAATCGAATTGACCGCCAATGGTAAAATATTGTTAGGTTTAGCCGGTAGTAATCTCAGTGTTGGGATAAAAAAATCCGTTTTACTAAATGAACCAAAAAGTTTAATTTTGCGTGTTGGAAATACTGACCAACATCAGTTTAGTTTTGATAATTCCAACAATATTTATTATGCTGATATTTCGTTTCCACAAAGTGGGGAAAGTCAGGCTTATATCGAAATAAATTATGGTTCTGGTCAATTTGATTCGCTAGCTTTTGATTTGCAAGCCGTTGATCTGGGGAAAATAACTGATAGTAAAAATAATAGTTTGTCCGGAGTAGAAGTTACGTTGTATAAAGAAAATCGCGATATTTTTCCCGCGCAACTTTATGGTCAAAAAAATTCACAGATAACTGGTAGTGACGCGCTAGTTGGTTGGATGGTACCAAATGGTAGATATTATTTAACTGCTAATAAAGATAAATTTTATCAGTATGATGGACAGATTTTTGTTGTTAGCAACAATATAATTGCCAATCCAATTAGTTTATTTTTTATTCCACCAAAAATTCAAGATGTTGTTGATCCAAATGCTTCGTTGACTAAAAATAGTGTTAATGTAGTCAAAAATATTGCGGAAAAATCATCTGTATTTACAGCATCAGCTGTTGTTCAGGTTGAAAATGCTATGGGAATAGCCAAGGAGATAATTGCTGATCCGGCAGTAAAGCAGGTAGTTAATAAAGTCGTGGCCCCAACAGCAGTAGGTATGGCAGTAGCGGCCACATCTGCATTATTATCGTGGGCGGATATTTTACCATTGTTGAGATTTTTATTCTTGCAGCCATTGTTAATTTTTGGACGTGGCAAAAGAGAAAAATGGGGTACGGTTTACAATTCATTGAGCAAAATGCCGGTAGATTTGGCTTTGGTGCGTTTGTTCAATTTGGATACCGGCAAATTGGTTCAAACCAAAGTAACTAGTTCGGATGGCCGATATTTTTTTGTAGTTGATGTTGGTCGTTATCGTTTGGAAGTTAGAAAAGGGACTTTTGTTTTTCCTACAGTTTTCCTGAAAGGTTTTCAGACAGATGGACGACGTTTGGATATTTATCATGGTGAGGAAATACGGGTGTCAGACAAAGGTGCGGTGATTACTGCCAATATTCCCCTTGATCCAGCTGATAAAAAACTAAAAACTCCGTTAAGTATGATATTTGGCAAGCTGATGCGTCGAATGCAGGTGGCTGTTTCTTGGATTGGGCTTTTGGTCACTCTTGGTTCGCTATATATATCGCCTACTTGGTATATGTGGGTGTTGCTGGGCGTGCATTTGTCTATGATGTTGGCCTTTAGGCGTTTGTCTAGACCACCAGTGGTCAAAGGGTGGGGTATTGTTTATGATGAAAAAACTAAAAAACCGCTGTCTAGAGTAGTAGCGCGTTTATTTGATTCCAAATTTAATAAATTAGTGGCAACTGAAATTACCGGATCAGATGGAAAATATTATTTTATGGCTGGAGATAATCAATATTATGTTTCTTATGATCTTAATGGTTATGAATCATTAAAAACTGAGATAATAGATCTCAGAGACAAAGATACAGAGACAATTGCCAAAGATGTAAATCTGAAGAAAAAACAATGAAAGTTATACACATTTTCTATTCTAAATAAGTTGGAAAAGTAGTATAATATTAGTAGAATTTTTTTATGGAGGTTTCCGAAAAAAAACAATTTAAGGAAAATATATTCCGCAAATTTTTGTATTTGGGATTGATTTTGTTTTCTGCATTTTTACTGACAGTTTTTGGATATTATAATTCTGCTAGAGCCGCCACAGCACCAAATATCATTACCTATCAAGGAAAACTGTTAAATGGCGGTGTTTCGGTTACTACTACTCAAGCGATAAAATATGTTTTGTACGATGCGGTTAGTGGTGGTAATGCTTTGTATTCGGCAGCTGGTTCTACCAGTACGCCAACGACAGTTAGTACTATTGTTAATAGTGGTTTGTTTTCTATCGATTTAGGTGATACTGGTACTAATACGATTGATCCAGCTATTTTTAAAAATAATCAGACTGTTTATTTGGAGGTAACAGTGGGTGGAGAGGTTTTAAATCCGCGTAAAAGAATTACCGCTAGTCCATTTGCTCTCAATGCAAAATATCTTGATGGTATTGGGGCCAGTTCTACTCCACAATCGGCTTCGTATATTCCTATTTCTGATAGTAGTGGTAATTTTAATTTTTATAATGTTACTTCGACTGGGATGAATGTGTCTGGCGGCATGACTGTGCTTGGGGAAACAAATTTGACTACTACCACTCTTACAATTTTACAATCAGATGATGTATTTGGAACAAATTCAAATTTTATCACTAGTCAAGTTTTAAATTTAAATTCCTCTGGAACTGTCAATCTAACCAATTTGAACGTAATCAACGCCACCACCACCGGTTCCTTCTGGTCAAACCTACTAACTGCCGCCAGTGGATGGTTCACTAACCTATTTTGGACAAACGCTACTTCTACCGGTAATACTAATTTAAACACTCTTACTACTACTGGCAATACCACCCTCGCCACCACCACTATCTCTAGTTCCACCATCGGCTCTCTCAATGTCT
>JAVHOZ010000054.1:0-2785 GCA_036170335.1 Candidatus Magasanikiibacteriota bacterium
AATTTGTGCTACAAAAACCAGGACTTTTGATAATGGATGAGCCGACCAACCATATTAACTTCCGTCATCTACCAGTTATTGCAAAAGCACTAGACGAATTTGAGGGAGCGCTAATTTTGGTAAGTCACGCTTATGAGTTTGTGGATCAAATAAAAATTGATCAAACACTAGAACTGGATTCATTATAATTTTAATGTCATTCCCGCGAAAGCGGGAATCTTTTTTATTACTTGGATTCTCCCGACTTAGTCAGGGGAACGACAAAATGTTTTTACTAAATTTAAAAAAGGTGTTAAAATATAATAAATAAATTTTAACACCTTTTTATGTTACATAAAATTCGCCGATTCGTTTTACGTTCAGTCAATATTAAAAAATCAATCAGCATCACAATTATCATCATCGGCCTAATCGGGCTGATTGATTCATCATATTTAACTTATGCTCACTACAAAGCCCATCCTATCAATTGCTTTACCATGGTAGAAAAAACGAATTCTTGTCAACTGGTCGCAGACAGTATCTACTCTACTGTTTTGGGAGTGCCAATTTCATTGATAGGAATGTTTTTTTATTTAACAGTTAGCAGTATTGGATTGATAAGCCAAAAAAAGGACTTTACTTTTTTGTTAAATTTATTACTGCCATTTTCAGCGCTCGCTGTTTTGTTTAGTTTGAGGCTAACTTATTTACAAGTATACATTATTGGATATATTTGTTATTATTGTATTTTGTCAGCAATGTTGGCTTGCGCGTTATTCGGAATTTCTTGGAAAATTTATAACCAAATAAACGAGATAGAATAAAACAAATTATCGTTTAGGAATTTTCTCGTTAATTTTTGAAACCAGTTGATATTTTTTACAATATTCAATAACTTCTTCAAGAAAAATTTTACCATATTTTGCCAGTTTTATATCTCCAAATCCAGATATCTTTCTGACATCCTCCATTGTCTGTGGTAAATAAGTCGCTAGCTCAAGCAAAGTGGCATCAGAAAAAATAAGATAAGCCGGCACATTTTCTTTTTGAGCCAATTCGATACGAACAAGTTTTAATTTTAAAAATAACCCTTTTTCATACGGCAATTCAGTCAAGGTCGTTTCTTTTTTGGTAACTATTTTTACCAAATAAACTTTTTCCTTTCCCAAGAGAACATCCCTACTTTTTTCAGTTAAGGCCAGTATTGGATATTCGCTACCCACCTGTTTTAAATAATTAAAAGAAATTAAATCTTTAAAATATTTAAACCATTCTTCTTTGGGAATATCCTTGCCGATTCCATAAGTTTTTAAATTTTTATGTTGTTCACTAATTCTTTCTGATTTGGAGCCACGTAAAAAATCTACCACATAGGTAAGCCCATATCTATTTTCCAACCTAGCTACGGCTGACAACGCTTTTTGAGCGATGACAGTACAATCTGCTTTTTCACGAGTCGTCACGCAGACATCACAATTACCACACTGTTCTGGTGCCTCTTCACCAAAATAATTGAGGATCGCTTTGCGCCTGCAGGCGTTAGCTTCACACAAGGTCGCCATCTGCGAAAGTTTGTGTAGCATTATACGAGTTTGTTCGGGATTGTTTTCTACCATCGCAAATCTCTTTAATTTCATCACGTCTCCCCCGCTGTAATACAAAATAGCTTCACTTTTTACCCCATCACGTCCGGCTCGACCGGTTTCCTGATAATAACTTTCAATATTTTTTGGTAAATCCGCATGGATAACAAACCGCACATTGGATTTATTTATTCCCATCCCAAAAGCAATCGTCGCCACAATAATTTTTATCTGATCTTTTATAAACAACTCCTGATTTTTTTGTCTTTTTTCATTCGTCAATCCAGCGTGATATGGTTTGGCAGAAAACCCAGCGACTTTTAGTTTGGTAGCCAGCTTTTCTGCCGATTTACGTGACAAAACATAGATAATACCAGAGTCTCCATAATGATTTTTTAGATAAGAAACTATTTCCTCATACATTTTTCGTTTTGGCTCAATACTATAATGAATATTAGGTCGATTAAAACTGGAAACAAAAACTTTTGGATCTTTTAATTTTAATTTATTCAAAATATCATCACGAGTGAGCTTGTCGGCAGTCGCAGTCAAGGCGATAATTGGTACTTTTGGAAACTCTTTTTTTAATGACGACAGCATCCGATATTCCGGACGAAAATCATGACCCCAACTGGAAATACAGTGAGCTTCATCAATCGCAAATAGCGAGATATCCAAACTTCTCAAAAAAACCAAAAACTGTTGATTGTTGCCGTGTAGTCTTTCTGGAGAAATATAAAGTAGTTTTATTTCTCCTTTTTTTAATTGATTATATATAACTAAAATTTCTTCGCTATCCAGCGAAGAGTTCATATACGCCGCTTTAACACCATTCAAACGTAACGCGTCCACTTGATCCTTCATCAGAGCAATCAATGGCGAAATCACCACTGTCAAACCATCAAACAACAGAGCCGGAATTTGATAACACAAAGACTTACCACCACCAGTCGGCATCAAAACAAACGCATCACGCTTTTGCATGATGGTCTCGATAATCTCCGCCTGATTAAAGCGAAACGATTCGTAACCAAATTTGGTTTTTAGGATTTGTGCAGGATTGGTCATTTGTTTATTT
Organism: Candidatus Magasanikiibacteriota bacterium; assembly: GCA_036170335.1. Taxonomy (GTDB): domain Bacteria; phylum Patescibacteriota; class Patescibacteriia; order Magasanikbacterales; family GWA2-37-8; genus CAIOJG01. The sequence goes on from JAVHOZ010000054.1 coordinate 2,644, forward strand.
TTCAGCTATTATCCAATAAATTTTGCAGAGTAGTGGTACAATTATGAGAAATTAAAAGTTGCATACGCATACCTTCTAAACGTGACCTGGCGGTGTCTATTGTACAAAATTCGAACTTATTTTGAAAGCAATCCCGACTAAT
>JAVHOZ010000055.1:0-13169 GCA_036170335.1 Candidatus Magasanikiibacteriota bacterium
AAATATCATAGGTAGTCAAAGATAATTTGCGCTCCGCCACCACCGCCGAATCAAGCTGACGAATAGTACCGGCGGCCGCATTACGCGGATTAGCAAATAGGATTTCGCCGTTTTTTTCACGTTCAACATTTATTTTTTCCAACATTTTTCTATCCAACCAGACTTCGCCTTCAACAACAAGGGATTCTTCGCTCTGCTCAGAATGACGGTGCAGATTCCCGCTTTCGCGGGAATGACAATATGATGAATGACAATTTTTCAATTTCAATGGCACTGACAAAATCGTGCGAATATTTTGAGTAACATTTTCGCCAATTTTGCCATCACCACGCGTCGCGGCTGCTATCAATTCATCTTTTTCATAAGTCAAAACCATGTGCAAACCATCTATTTTTAATTCACATACGTACTCCAAATCAACCGGACGCTGACCGGTTTCTTTTTCTAAATAATTCAAATTCCGCTCCTCCCAATTTTGCACATCTTCCTCGTTGAAAGCATCATCAAAACTCCACTGTGTAATCTGATGCACAACTTTTTCAAATTTATCCAGTGGTTTGCCCGCCACGCGCTGAGTTGGTGAATCTGATGTAATAAAATCCGGATGTTCTCGTTCAATCTTGCGCAATTCATCCATTAGACCATCATACATCGCATCGGTCACCTGTGGATCATTGAGTACGTGATAACGATAACGCAAATCATCAATTTGCGCGCGTAATTTTTCTACATGTGATTTTAAATCAGACATAATCTGGAAGTACTATTTCAAAAGCTGTAAATACCAATTTACCAAACCGTTGCCATAATAAATTGTCAAAAATGTGCCAATCGCCAAAAATGTGCCAAACGGTACTTCGGTTTTTCCGTCAGCTTTTTTAAATAATAATAAAGCCACTCCGACCAATGCTCCCAAAACATAGGCAATAAATAATGCCAAAATAGTACTCTGCCAACCAAGCCAGGCACCAATCATGACACCCATCCGGACATCGCCACCACCAATCCATCTACCATTAGATATAAAATATTGCAAAAGAAAAAAACCACCTCCTAATACCATGCCCAATAATAACGAATTGACAGAAAAATTTAATACTAAAATATTTATTAAAAAACCAATAAATGTACCTGTCCAAATAAGGGAAGATAAGATAATTTTATAACGCAAATCGTAAACAAACGTAATGATCAACAAGGTCAAAAAACACACATCACGTAGCAATGTCCATTCACTAAAATGCACTAATTTTACATGTTGTTCGACAACATACATCATCAAAAAACCAGTCGCTAATTCTACTGCAAAATAAGACCAGTGGATCGGTTTTTTACATTTACTACAATGAGCCCGCAACATCAACCAACTAACTAATGGAATATTTTCATACCAACGCAACTGATAACGACATTGTGGACACATACTACGACTGTTGGATATAATTTTGATATTATCACGCACTCGCCACATCCAAGAATTCAAAAAACTACCTAGAATCAACCCAAGTATAAAAACAAAAAAATAAATTATTCCGCCTAATAAGGCAATATAATTACCTAAATCTAACATATATTTTTATGTTTAAATTATACCACAATCAATAAAAAAACAAAACCCTCCTAAAATTTAGGAGGGTAAGTGTCAAAAAATTAGATTATTGAATACCAGTTGGACTCAATATAATAGCACCAGGTCCAATACCATTTACTGTACCTTCTAGAGTGGCACTAATATTATAGGTGCTAGGCCCAAGGATCGGAGCAACAACGAGAGCAGTAGTATAGGTATAAGTACCATCTTTAGGATCTACCGGAACTTTACCCATATAAGGATCAACACAGCCAGCTCCAGCAGCCATAAAACCAGTACCATTTAAACAATCAGTAGCCGGCCCACCCAAGGTGATGGCCGGATTGCCGACAGGATAATAACTCTTGTCAGTGTAATATAATTCAAGAGCTGTTTGTAATTGTTTTAAATCGGCCAAACGTTTGGAGTCGCGCGCTTTGACACGAGCGGATCCGAGCGCTACTACTGCTAGAGTAGATAGTAAGCCGATAATCGCAATCACGATAAGCAATTCAATCAATGTAAAACCTTTCTTATTCATAAATTCACCCCCTTTTCATGCAGAATTGTTTTCATAACAAATCTTTATTTTAATTAACCGTATTATAACACAAACAAATTAAAAATGTAATGCTAGTTTAATTTTATCCACAACCTCGGACGGTTTGAAGTGAGCTTTTATCAAATAATCGACCGCTCCCATCTGCAAACCTTTTTCGACGTCGTCTTTTTGACCAAGATTTGTCAATAAAATTACCGGAATATCTTTTACTTCATGGTCAACTTTCATTTTTGATAAAACCGCAAAACCGTCGAGTTTTGGTAACAAAATATCCAACATCACAATGTCTGGTTTTTTACTTTTGACCTCAACCAAGGCTTTTTCGCCATTATCGGCCAAACTAACTTTGTAACCTTCCATCTCAAACTTTTTTTGGTAAATTCCTGAGAGGAATACATCGTCCTCTACCAATAACACATGAATTTTTTTAGTCATACAAAATAAAATTATTTAACTACTATATATAGTATCATACTAATTTTCTTAAAGCGAGTCCAACCGCTACCGACATACGCGATCCAATCTTTCCTAATACCGGTTTTAGACCTTCTTGATATACCAACCTACCCCATGGATCACCAACATAACATTTGATATTGAACTTTTCTGAAATAAAATCAGTGAGATACGGCATTGAACTGCCACCACCGGTTAAAATTATTTTTTCCGGACGTTTGTTTTCATTGCCGGTTTGTTTGAGATATATTTCAAAACTATATTCAATTTCTTTGATTATCGGATCAATAATTGTAAAAAATAAACCGTGGAACTTTTTCTTAGTCATCTGACTCTGATTTGTTTTCCTCAACAAACTTCCAAAATAATCATATTTTATCTGTTCAACCAAACTATCCTCGACACCCAACACATTGGATAAAATCTTGTTTAATCGCGCCCCACCAATCTCGGAACTGTGATGAGTAATGGCAAACCCCTGATCAATAATATAAAAATTGGTACGCTCCGCGCCGATATCGATAATCATAGCCACACTCTGATCACGCCCAACCAATGATCGCTCTAGCGCGATAGATTCCGGTTCCAAAGATTCCAGCCCGATACCGGCCAATTTGAAAACCTGAGTGTAAAAAATAACTAATTCTTTTGGTACCGCATTTATCAACACTCTCTGGGTTTTGGATTCTGGGGCATTTTTTATCATCTGATAATCCAACACCATCTCATCAATCGGTCTTGGTAAAAGCTTTTTTACTTCTGCTCGCAACACTCTGTCCAATTCTTCTTTTTTTAATAATGGCAAATTTATCACCGCATGAAAAACAACTGACACCGGCAAGCTAACCGTCGCCGACAACGCTATTGTTTTAGAACTAATACACACGGCCTTTAACAAATTAGCATATTTTTTGACCTGTTCCGGATCTACCAACGAACTGGCGTTTTTATTTTTTTGATCAGCTGATAATAAAGAAGTATTGTTATTTTTTGCTGAAACATCAAACAAGTGATGTACGTCTTGCATCTGTGAAGTGAGACCATAAGTGTATAACATTGGTCTTTTCTTTTCTAATTTTAATTCGACGACTTTTACGCCACCAGCACCCAAATCTATACCAAGATGAGATTTAGGTTTAAAAAATAACATAATCTTTTTAATTTACACAACAATTATATCAAAAATACCTACTTACTGATATACCACTATTGAAAACTGTGGATAAATAAGGTAAAATTATTATATTATACTTAAAACTGATTATGCCTATATACTTATATAATACTTTAAATCGCCGTATTGAGGATTTTAAACCGAACAAAAAAAACAAGGTCAACCTCTACACTTGTGGGCCAACTGTCTACAATTATGCACATATTGGCAATTTACGTACTTATGTATTCGAAGATATTTTAAAACGAGTGTTAGCATATAGCCACTACAAAATAAAACACGTTATGAATATCACCGATGTCGGACACCTAACTGATGATGCCGATGCTGGTGAAGACAAAATGGAAAAAGGTTCCGCTCGTGAAGGAAAAACCACTTGGGAATTGGCTGAATTTTACACCCATGAATTTCGTCTGGATCTGGAACAACTCAATATTATTGAACCAGCTATCTGGTGTCGCGCGACTGATCATATTAAGGAACAGATACATTTGATAAAAAAATTAGAAAAAAATGGTTTTACTTATGCTACTTCCGATGGTATATATTTTGACACCAGTAAATTAAAAGACTACGGCAAATTGGCCAACCTCCAAAATCAAGAATTACGCGCTGGCGTCCGTGTCGATATTGGTGACAAAAAAAATACTACCGATTTTGCACTCTGGAAATTTTCTCCCAAATTACAAAAACGCCAAATGGAATGGAAAAGTCCTTGGGGGGTTGGTTTTCCCGGCTGGCATATAGAATGTAGCGCGATGGCTACCAAATATTTTGGTCAACCTTTTGATATTCATTGTGGTGGAGTTGATCATATTCCGGTACACCACACCAATGAAATTGCTCAAAGCGAAGCGGCCTATGACACACCTCTAGCCAACTATTGGATGCATGGAGAATTTTTGTTAATGGGCAGTGATAAAATGGCCAAATCCGGAGATAATTTCGTTACTTTACGCACACTAAAAGAAAAAGGCATTTCCCCACTCGCCTATCGCTTTTTGTTGTTGCAGACTCATTATCGCAAACAACTTACTTTTTCTTGGGAAGCGTTACAAGCCGCGCAGACTGGATTGAACCATCTTTATCAAGCGGCCAAAAAATTAAAATCAAAAAAAGAATTATTGTCTAATATCGACCAAAAAAATATCGACGAAGAAAATGAAATAAAAAATAAATTTAAAACTTTTATTGACGATGATTTAAATATTTCATCCGCTTTAAGTTTGGTATGGGAAATAATAAAAAATGAAAAAATCAGCCGTGAAACTTTGTTGCAATTCGATCAAATCCTTGGATTAAACATAGAAGAAGAGCTGAAGAAAAAGTCTGAAAAAATATCAACAGAAACATTACCAAAAGAAGTTTTAGATTTAATAATTAAACGTGATGAAGCCAGAATGAACAAAGAATGGCACATCAGTGATGAATTGAGAAAAAAACTAGAAGATCTAGGATATAAAGTAGAGGACACCAAAGAAGGCACAAAAGTTAAACCCAATCCTTCTTTTTAAAAATCGCAAACATACCAGCCGCGCCGATAAGCATTATTAACAAAATCAACCAAAAACCACCTACTAGGTGTGTTATTGGGTTATTTAAGGTCGGAATAGCCAGAATGGTAGCCAACAAAGTTAACGGAAAAGTAGTTACTGAAATAATCGTCAAAACTCTCATCACATTGTTGGTACGCAAAGTCAACAGCGATTCATTGGTCTCATGCAAAGCATTGATACTTTCTTTTTGACTTTCGAGAATATGCCAAATCTCATTGGTAAATTCACGCAATGAATTGATATAACTTTGAAAAGAAGCCACATCTAATTCTCGTCCAGCATAAGACAACAGTCTTTCAAGTACAGTTCTGTGCCCCTGCATAGTACGTCGAAAAGTAACAATGTTGGTTTTTAGACGCAAAATTTCTTCAGTAATTTGGCGACCGGATACTTTGGTAAACAATTTTCTATCCACCAAATTGATATCGTCATTGACATGTAAGAGAATCGGAAAAGTAGCGTCAAACAAACGACTTAACAGCTCAAATAAAATATGTGCAGCCGTGCCGGAAAAATATTTGTTTAAACTTACCTGATTCTTTTTACATTCATTAAACATCGCCTCAATCGCCGGTAATTTATTGTCATGCACAGTGACCAGAAAATTTTGACTCAAGAAAAAGTCCACTTCTGTAAAACCCAAACGAAAAGTCTCTCGATCAAACACTGGAAAATGCAAGACCATAAAATAATAGCCGTCACGTTTGACAATTTTTGGTCGTTGAAATGGTGGTAAACTTTCTTTTATATCCAATTCGTCAAAACCAAAACGTTTCTGAATTTCGCGCAATTCTTTTTCACCTTGATGAGTCACATTGACCCAAAGTTTACCTTGATTTTCCAATTGATATATATTTTTACTAGCCATAATAAATTACGATATTGAATATTATACCATAAAATTTAAAACCAACCAAAATTACCTTGTTAATAACCAATCCACAAACAGATATCGGTTACTTTTATTTTAAACAAATTAGTGATATAATAATTTCATTATGACCGATAAAAAACTAGACAATTTAAAAGATCCGGTTGACAGTGCTATTTCTGAATCGGAACGTCCCAAACAGGAAGTACCAGCTAATCAAGAAAAAGAGACTCAAAATCACGAACAACCAATAGCAAAAAAATCCACTTTGGAAAAATACGCCAATAAATTAGTACCATCCAAAGCCAAAAAAGTAATCAAACCAATTCCTCAAATTCAAGATGAGGTGTTAGTTAAAATTGAAAAGATACTAGAATCCGGTCTAGCCGACGAATACACCAAGCTCTCCCCCATCACCAAGCAAGAATTCAAAATAAAAGGAGAAGAAACCACTGCCAAAATTAGAGAGCTACTCCAGGCTACTCACATAAAAGTCAAAAAAATATTTTATTTAATTGTAGAATGGCTGCGCATATTACCGGGAATCAACAAATTTTTTCTGGAACAAGAGGCCAAAATCAAGACCGACCAAATTATCGAATTATATAAAAAGCAAAAAGAAAAAGATCTGAACAAAATTTTATAATAACAAAATGGATTATATTAGTTTTTTCAATTATTTAGTACAGATGGTTAACGATGCGATCGCTCAACCTATTTTTTTGGCTATTTTTCTTTTTGTTCTTGGTTGGATGGTGTTGATTGGATTGTTATTTTTAGTACGCGCAATTTTACATACCAAAGGACATGAAAACAAAGCCTTTCACAAAATCATTTTACTGGTACGTGTGCCAAAAGAAAAAAAGAGCGAAGGGACACAAGGACAATCACAAGAACAAAATATCAACCAAACGCGTGAATACATAGCTATAGCCGAAACGATGTTTTCCTCAATTGCCGGTCTAAAAGGCGACAAAGGATTCTCCAAATGGTTACACGGACGCAACGACCACATTTCTTTTGAAATAGTGGTCAAGGACGGTGTTATATCTTTTTATGTTGCCATTCCCGATCGTTGGAAAGAATTTGTAGAACAACAAATCCACGCTCAATACCCTCACGCAGATATCACTCAAGAAACTGATTACAATATATTCAAACCAACCAGTCATATTGTTGGCGCTTATTTGCATTTAAAAAACCGTTCGGCTTTTCCTTTAAAAACTTATAAAAAAATGGATAGCGATCCGTTGGTGGCAATTTTAAACCCACTCAGTAAAATGTCCGCAAACGATGGCGCGTTGATACAATTTATTGTCCGACCGGCTACTCCCCACTGGCGCCGTCAAGGTGTCCATATGATTCGCGATATACGTGAAGGTCAAAAATTTGAATATGTCGCTCATCGCAGTGCCTTTGTTCGTTCGCTAACAAAATGGAAAAAAACTTTGTTTCCAAAAAGTAAAGATCCGGCCAAGCAAAATAATACTACCGAATATCATCTGACCCAAATGGAAGAAGAAATGGTCAAAAGCATGGAAGAAAAAATTTCTCATGGTGGGCTAGAAATAACTATTCGTTTGATAAGTTCGTCGGATAAAAAAGAATTAGCTCAAATGAATTTGGAAAACATGGTGAATTCTTTTAGTCAATATAATATTTATCGTTACGGCAATTCTTTTGGCGCGGCAGTGCCACGTAACCAAAATCAACTCATCCGTGATTCTATTTTTCGATCCATGGATACAAAACGCTATATGGTAGTAAACACCGAAGAATTCGCCGGTTTATGGCATCTACCTATCCCCAACACTGAAACTCCACATATCAACTGGCTAGGAGCGCGCAAAGCCCCACCACCAGTAAATATGCCAACCGAGGGTATTATTTTGGGTCGGGCAGTCTATCGAGGCGAAGAAATTGTCGTTCGTATGACTCGCGACGATCGTCGTCGCCATCTTTATACTATTGGAAAATCTGGTTCTGGTAAATCTGTATTTATCCAAAATCTGGCTATCCAAGATGTACAAAATGGCGAGGGTATTTGTGTTATCGATCCCCATGGTGATTTTGCAGAATATGTTCTACAACATGTACCAAAAGAGCGCGCCGATGATGTTATTTATTTCAATCCATCTGACACTGAACGTCCACTGGGATTAAATATGCTTGAAGTAAAAACCGAAGGTCAAAAAGATTTCGCCACCCAGGAGATGATTGCTATCTTTTATAAAATGGTGACTGATCCATCAATGATCGGCCCGATGTTTGAGCATCAGATGCGTAATGTAATGTTGACTTTGATGGCCGACTTGGAAAATCCTGGTACTATTGCCGAAGTTCCTCGTATGTTTACTGACGACACCTATGTTGCTAAGTGGAAAAAGAAATTAAAAGATCCGGTAGTGATGGCTTTTTGGGACAAAGAAATGGCCAAGACTTCGGATTTTCACAAATCTGAAATGCTTGGATATCTCATTTCCAAAGTGGGTCGTTTTACTGAAAATGCCATGGTACGAAATATTATTGGTCAAAGTCATTCTGGTTTTAATTTCCGTGAAGTGATGGATCAAAAGAAAATTTTAATCGTAAATTTGGCCAAAGGTTTGACCGGTGAAATTAACTCCAACCTTTTGGGTATGATTATCGTATCCAAATTGCAAATGGCCGCTTTGGAACGCGCCAACATGCCAGAAGATCAACGTCATGATTTTTATTTATACATCGATGAGTTCCAAAATTTTATTACCGATTCTATCGCCACTATTTTGTCTGAAGCGAGAAAATATCGTTTGGAATTAGTTATCGCTCATCAATACATGAAACAATTGGAAGATAATAAAGGTAAATCAGCGGTGCGTGATGCGGTTCTTGGTAATGCCGGTACGATTGTATCTTTCCGTATTGGTGTCGAGGATGCAGATATTTTACAAAAAGAATTTGCGCCGGTATTTTCTGCCTACGATCTAATAAATGTAGAACAATACACTGCTTACACCAAATTATTGATTCACAACACTGCCGCCAAACCATTTAGCATGATGACCTATCCGCCAAAATCAGGCAACAAAGAACTGGCCGAAGCCATCAAAGAATTATCACGTCTAAAATACGGCCGCCCACGTGAAATTGTCGAAGCCGAAATAATGGAAAGATCAGCCCTTGGTGTACCAATGGGTGCACACATTGATTTAAGCGAATCAACTTTATAAAAATAAATTTATTATATGGGAATTATAGATTCTTTGAGAGAACAATTTAAACCGCGCGAACAAGAAACAATGAAATTGTTTGAGATGTTTGATGACAAGAAAAAATTGATGGATGATGCCATCGCCAAAGAAGATCACGATACCGCTAAATTCCATTTTCAGACGCTCCAACGTTCTGCTGATGTTTTGAACCAGGTAATCCATAACGACCTCTGCTTTGAAGACAACGAAGCAGTGATGGCGCAAGAATTTGAAAAAATAGTGACACTAATTAATGCTTATTTAACAAAATTATTAATTTTTTTTCCAAAAGATGAACTTCAAAATGTCAAAAAAGTTCAAAAATTAAAATTACCAAAACACGGCGCGAATGACCCACATGTCTGTGATTTGTTATCAGAAACACACTGGAATAATCTTGCAAATTTAAATCTCGACGAAACACCCAACGTCGAAGACGATAAAAATGCGTTAGGAAAACCATTACCTTTAGAAGCCGCTGGTGAACTTTATTGGGCGTTACAGATTGATAAAAAAATGTTGGATACTTTTGTTAACGACCTCAAACATAAGACCGTTAAATTAACGGGCGAAAAAACTCACAGTTGGAAAAATGCCAGATATGTTGCTACTGCTCTCGCCGGTGAAGCTCACAATAAAAAAGTAAGCTACATGGATAAACATCCAAATGATCCTGACGTTAAAGAGTATGATACTTTTGTAGTTGAGATGTTAAACAAACAATTTAATTGTCGTCCTCAAGCAAACTCGAGAGCGGCGCATCCAGATTTTCGAAATCCCGATGCGGTCAACCAAATCATCCCTAAATATTTTGATATCCTTGGCATAGACGCCAAAGATTTAAAAGATTTGTCAGAAGACCAAATTGCGACTAAAATTAAACATCAATATCGAAAATTGGCTTTACAATTACATCCCGATAAAAACCCTGACAATACCGAAAAAGCCGGTGCGGATTTTAGACAACTATCGGAAGCGTATGCCGTCCTAAGTGATCCTGAAAAACGAGCGCGCTATTTACAAACCAAAAATACATAATAAATTATGTCCACATTATACCGAAAATACCGTCCGCAAATTTTTGCTGATATTCACGATCAGGAACATATAGTCAAAACTATTACCAATGAAATTGCTGGCAATAAAATCGCCCATGCTTATCTTTTTACAGGTCCGCGCGGAGTTGGCAAAACTACTATCGCCCGTCTTTTGGCCAAAGCTCTCAATTGCAAAGCGCGCAAAAAAAATAATTTTGAACCATGTAACGAATGTTCGTCCTGTTTGGAAATAACTCAGGGGCGCAATATTGATGTCATCGAAATTGATGCCGCCTCACATACTGGCGTCGATAATGTGCGTGAAAATATTATTGAAAACGCTCAGTTTAAACCAACTCAATCAAAATATAAAATTTTTATCATCGATGAGGTGCACATGCTTTCTACCAGCGCTTTCAACGCACTACTCAAAACCATCGAGGAACCACCCGCCCACATTGTTTTTATATTAGCTACCACCGAACTACAAAAGCTACCGGCCACGATTATTTCCCGTTGTCAACGTTTTGCTTTTAAAAAAATCACTCACGAGGGAATGTTAAAAAAATTGGAGAGTATTTGCAAACAAGAAAAAATAAAAGTTGAAAAATCAGTGTTAGAAAAAATTATCAACAAAAGTGAAGGTGGTATGAGAGATGCCGAAAGTTTGCTTGGACAAATTTTGACTTTGAATTTAAAAGAAATCTCCGCTGAAGACATCACGGCTATTCTCCCATCCTCTGATCTGAATTCTGTTTTGTCTTTTATCGAATTTATTGCCGAACTTGATGCAAAAGCGGCAATTAAGCACCTAAATGAAATCACCAATCAAGGCGTAAATTTAGAACAATTTACTCTGGATTTAATAGATATATTACGCCAGACAATGCTCGCCCAGACTGGATATGACATCGCTAACGCTATCAACGCTGATAAAGAAACTATCATAAAAATTAAAAAACTGTCAGAAAAATTTTTATCAAAAAAATTAATTGCCATGATTGATTCGGTTTCAATTCGCAAACGTGAAATAAAACAGTCCCCCATTCCTCAACTGCCACTAGAATTATTTGCGGTGCAATTTAGTGTTGAAGAAAAATTTTATGTCGACACCACAATCAACGAACAAAAAAAAATTGAAATAAACCCAAAAAATTACACCAAACCTGAATCCAAAATCGAAGAATCAAAACCAAAAAATATTGTTCACTCAATCAAAACTGTTATAAATAATTTTACCCATAATTCACCACCAAAATCTACTCTGGAAGAAATTAAAGCGAAATGGAATGAAATCGTATCTGGTTTGTCAACCAAAATTCCATCACTAACTTTTATTCTCAAAAGCTGTATTTTAACCAGTGTGGACGAAATGGGATTAAATTTAACTTTCCAATTTGCTATTCACAAAGACAAAGTAGAGGAAGCAAAAACCAAAAAAAATTTGGAAGATGAAATTGAAAAAATACTAGGTGAACGCATAAGAATAAACTGCGATGTAAAAGCCGCCGAAGTCATCGCCGTCGATGAAACAGAGCTAAAAAATCTAGCTACAGATTTTGGCGGAGAGCTAGTCTAAATTATTATGACCAAAAAATATTTAATTGCATTCTTACTTTTTTCTCTCTTATTTTCGAGTGATATTGTTTTGGCTGAAAATCAAGATTTAATAAAATTAAAAGTCCCATATACTTCTGAGATTCCAAATGGCAGTTGGACCAAACCTTGGAATAACGCCTGCGAAGAAGCCAGTATAATAATGGTGCAAGGTTATTATTATGGCTACGAGGCTACTACTAAAAAAATCGCTATGAGAGATATGGCGCCACTATTCAAAATTGAAGACAAAATTTTTGGTAGCAATGCTGACACCGATGCCGCTCGTACTGCCAAACTAATAAGTGAACATACAGATATCGTAGCCACCATCAAAAAAAATCCTACACTAGAAGAAATTAAAAATGAATTAAACCAAGGACACCCGGTGATTCCGATGTTAAACATGAAAAAAATTATCAACAAAAACCATCGTTTCCGTGCTGGTGGATCTTATTATCATGTTTTTGTAATAATTGGATATGATGATAGCACCAGTGAATTTATTACCAACGATAATGGCGATTCTATCACCGGAGCCAGTTTACGTTATAAATATGACGCTATTATGAACAATTTACATGATTTTAATTACAAGACCAAACGCGCTGATGGAATAGCGACGGTATTGTTTACTGATTCAAAAATATTATTTAAAGAAAAAAATGACCCAAAAGTTTATCTGATTGAACACGATACGAAATACCATATCGCTTCCTCCGACATATTCAAAAAAAATGGTTGGAAGTGGAATAAAATTCACATTGTAGACAAAAAAAGATTGGATAAATTTAATACCGGTGATCCAATATCTTCTTGACAATAAGCCAAAAGTATAGTTAAATTTCATTTGTCATTCCCGCAAAAGTGGGAATCTAGTCATCAATACTCCGAGATCGTCTAATGGCAGGACAGCAGCCTCTGAAGTTGCTTATCTTGGTTCGAATCCAAGTCTCGGAACCAAGAAAGACGAAGCGCATTTAGTGCTTCGTCTTTTGTTTTATCTAAGCCAAATATCGCTGGTTCTAACTTACTAATTTTGGAATTGAACGAATCTATATTTTCTTTTAATGGGATAAGCCAATTATGTACTGAGATTAGCACTTTTTTGTCA
>JAVHOZ010000056.1:0-2687 GCA_036170335.1 Candidatus Magasanikiibacteriota bacterium
TTTTTCGTTTTTTGTTTATTATATTGCTGTTTATGTTAGCCAAAAACAATCGAGGTGAATCGTGGGTAGAAGCTTTAAAATTCATTGGTAAATGCCCAGTTTGTAATAAACATTACGAAGAAAATCGGGCGAAGTTATTTGCCAAACATCATGAGGCCAATTTGATCCATATTACTTGTAGCAAATGCGCCGGGAATTTTATCGCGATGGTGGTAGTGATGAGCCAAGGATTAAGTTCCGTTGGTATGGTAACCGATCTCACTTTTGATGATGCTAAACAACTTTATAAAACTGCGCCACTAACGGTAGATGAAATTATTGGCGGCTATCAATTTTTTCAAAAAAATTATTAATAATAAATTAAATTTGTAAGATATGGCATATTTGTTGCAAGCGGTGACCCGCACCATTAAAGGAAAAAAGACTCGCGAAGAAGGAAAGTTACCAGCCGTGACCTACGGAGCTGGTAATGAAACTGTTTCTTTAGATTTAAATTATGCTGATTTTCTAAAACTTTATAAACAAGCTGGAGATTCCAGTTTGATTGATTTGGAAATTGATGGCAAAGGTGTAGGAAAAGTATTGGTGCATGAAGTACAACGCGATCCGGTAAAAGATACACCAACTCATATAGATTTGCGTCGTATCGATATGAACAAGCTGATGCAAGCTCCGGTGGTATTGCATTTTGTGGGTGAAGCCCCAGCCGTAAAAGCAATGGGTGGTACATTGGTACAAACTTTAACTACAGTTACGGTAGAATGTTTGCCAAAAGATTTGGTATCATTTATTGAAGTAAATTTGTCCAACTTGAAAACTTTTGAAGATTTGGTCAAAGTAAAAGATCTGGTTTTGTCTGCCGGTCTAAAAGTTGTCGCTCCACAAGGTGAAGCTTTGGTGGTAAAAGTAATTGCCGCAATGACTGAAGAAGAAATCAAAGCGATGGAAGACGCTGGCAAGAATTTGGATGTTAGCAAAATCGAATCCGCTGATAAGAAGAAAGAAGATGAAGCTGTTGCTGAAGGTGAAGCTGCCACCGGAGATAAAAAAGCTGGGGATAAGAAAGTTGAAGAAAAGAAACCGGCCGAAAAGAAATAATTTCATTAAAATATCAGTCCCCGTTATTAAGCGGGGATTTTTATTTTATGTTATAATAAGTCCTATTATGCAAACAAAAATAAAAATTTTAAAGATTAATTTTGTAATTTATTTGGTGGTGATGTTATTATTGGCGACAACTTTTTATTTAGTTGAGCGTGGTTTTAATAATAAAATTATTTTAAAGAATAAAGCCGTTTCACCAGTGATTTTTTATTATAGTTCATTGGATGGTCTACAAGTTAGTAGTACTGAAAAAATAAATCCAACTGTTGTCGGTATAATGATCGACAACCATCCATTTGCTAGACCACAGAGTGGTTTATTGGCCGCGAAAATAATTTATGAAGCGCCAGCCGAAGGCGGTATTACTCGCTATTTGGCTATTTTTGATAGCGAACAAAATGTAGAAAAAGTTGGGCCGGTTCGTAGTGCGCGGACATATTTTATCGATTGGTTGCAAGAGTATAGTGGTTTGTATATGCATTGTGGTGGATCACCAGAGGCGTTGAGTATTTTAAAACAAGGAGATGTTTTTGATCTCAATGAAATGTTTAATGGTCAATATTTTTGGCGTGATGACAATCGAAATGCTCCCCATGATCTATACACCAGTAGCGAAAAATGGAATAAAGCACTATTGGCACGTTCAGAAGAAAAAAAGATTTTTAATAATGCTTGGAAGTTTGGTGAAATTACGTCTACTAGTTTGGAAATGGTAAAAAATGTTTCCGTGGTGTATTCAACAGATTATGTGGTAGATTGGCGTTATAATGAAATACAGAAAAATTATACTCGATATATAAATGATGTTATTTCACGCGAAGGAGAAAACGATTTGGTGGCCGAAAGTATTATTATCCAATATGTGAAATCACGAGTGATAGATGATTATGGTCGCAAGGAAATCACTACTGACGGACAGGGTGATATGCGTTTTTTACGCGACGGAACAATGGTGCGTGGTATTTGGAAAAAAGAAAATGGACGCACTAGATTTTTTGATGTTGCCGGACAAGAATTAAATTTAAAGCCCGGAAAGATTTGGATACAAATAGTGCCCAAGGAAATAAATATAAAAATATCCACTTGATCATTGATCAGGTGGATATTTTTAGTATTCGATCTAGGCCGGCTAGATCTTTTTTTATTTCTAATTTACTTTGAGGTAAATAATTTCTGGCTAGTTGTTTTATATGTTCGCTTTGGGTTGGATCAAACTCAAATAAAATTAAAAGTTTTTTTTCAACGAATATTTTTGTTATTTGTTCTAGTAATTGGCGGTAAAGTGCTAGACCATTTTCTTTGGCAATCAGCGCAACCTTTGGTTCTTTTTGAATTGACGGTTCTTGTTTGACTTGTTTATCAGTGAGATAAGGGAGATTGGCGGTAATTATTATTTGATCAAAAGATTGAAAATTATGTTTAAAAATTTTTGTTAGTAAATTACTTTTTATTAATTTTATTTTTGTACTGTCATTCCCGTGAAAACGGGAATCTAAAATTTTGTCAAAATTTTTTTGAGCTACTTTTAAAGCGTTACTAGAAATATCTAAAGCAAGGGCAGTGTAAATATTTTTGCTATTTTT
>JAVHOZ010000057.1:0-2547 GCA_036170335.1 Candidatus Magasanikiibacteriota bacterium
CGTAAAATTTGTGAGCGCTGTCGTACTTCAGAAAATATATCAATGTCGGATTTGTCCAAGACTTTACCAGCAACGCTTATTGAAAAATATTTTGGTAATAAACAAACTTTTCGTTTATATCGCGGCAAGGGTTGTAAAGTGTGCCATGACACCGGTTACACTGGACGGGTTGGTATCTTTGAAGTGTTGGAAGTTACTCCTAAAATTCGCGAGTTGATTGTAAACAAATCTGACGCCGACGCCATTCAAGCACAAGCTATAACAGAAGGTATGACTACGATGTTGGAATCGGGGTTACAAAAAGTCGCTATGGGTGTCACCACGCTTGAAGAAATTTTACGAGTCACAATGTAATTTTAAAATATGTTGCTACACAAGTCGGATTCTTTGTTATATATTACTCGCGCTGGTTTTGGTTTTTTTTCTAAAGATTTTCAAGATGAATTGGAATTAACTGTGCCGGATAATATAATAAAAGATTTGGAAATTATTGATAAAGATAAATTGCGTGAACAAATAGAATTATTTTTAACTGAACATAAAATTCAACCGACTAAAGCGGTGGTAATATTATCTGGTGATATTTTGTTTTCCAAAACTGTCACAGTTGATTTGGCACGACAAGAAAAAGAAATCAGAGAATTTTTAGATGAAGTGCCGTTTGACTACAAAAATTTAGTTTGTAAAATAAAAAAAGATTCAAAAAATGTTTCGGTTGTTGCCACCAACAGCGGTTTGTATTTGACGATAAAAAATATTTTGGAGTCAAAAGGCTGGTGTATAGAAATAGTAGTACCAGATGTAGGGGAAATTCCAAATGTTTCCAATTGGCAGGATATTTTGATCAAGGCTTTGGGTTTAAAGCAATGTAATTTTTTGACTAATAAAAAAAATAACTGTGATTTTTTGATTTCAACATCTAACGACAGTCACCGTGGTCGGTTTTTAGTAATTGGTACTGTGATTTTTTTGTTGGCTATAGTGATGTTGTTTTTAGTTGTGTATTTAAAATAAAAATAATATGCCTGAATCTTTGATTAAACAAAAAAGCTCTTTTTCTAGATTTAATTTTTCTTTTGGCGGAGTATCATTAACTCAAAAATTATTGTTTGCCAAAAATTTGGCATTGATGTTGCAAAGCGGATTGCCATTGGCCGAAGCATTGGTGGTGGCGGAGGAGGCGAGTGATATTAATTTTAAAAAAATATTGCGTGAAATTGGGCGAATGGTACAAACCGGCAATACTTTGGCCGATGGTATGGCGCGTTTTCCAAAAGTATTTTCTACTTTTTTTATAAATACCGTGCGATCCGGTGAAGCGTCTGGGACATTGGAAGGCAACCTAGCTCATGCGGCGCTTCAGTTGGAAAAAGATCAAGATTTACGATCCAAAGTGAAGGGGGCATTGCTCTATCCAACTGTGGTAATATCTGCTACTTTTGTTTTAGGTTTAGTTCTGTCTTTTGTGGTTTTACCAAAAATAACACCACTTTTTGAAGGTATGCATATACAATTACCATTGACGACTAGAGTGTTGTTATGGTTTTCTCATTTGTTGGAAAATTATGGGGTAGTGTTATTGGTTGGAATTTTTGCCTTTATTTTTTTATTGTTGTTTGTATTGCGCCAAAAATTTTCTCGTCCATTCAATCATGCAGTATTACTCCATATTCCAGTTTTTCAAAAATTAGTTCATAATGCTGCTCTGGCTCGGTTTTCTTTGACGATGGGGACATTGTTAAAAGCTGGGATCCCTATCATTGAAGGACTATCTATTACTAATGGGGCAATTGGCAACTATTTTTATGAAAAAGCGCTTCAAAAAGTAATAGAAGGCGTGGAAAAAGGTACGTCATTGTCGGAAATTTTGGAACGTTATCCAAAATTATTTCCTCCTTTACTCACCAGAATGATTCAAGTAGGTGAAAAATCCGGTAATTTGGAAGAAACTTTTTTATATTTAGCCAATTATTACGAGCGTGAAGTCGATGTGTCGGCCAAATCTTTGACGACGGCTATTGAGCCGATTTTACTTTTGATTATCGGTGGGGCAGTGGCGTTTTTGGCTCTATCTATCATTACACCAATTTATAATATCACTGGTAGTATCCACTAATTTTTTATGAGAGGTTTTACTTTGGTAGAGTTAGTCGTGGTTATCGGATTAGGAGTGATTTTGGTTATTTTAGCTATACCGATATATGGTAACTTACAAATTTCTACTCAGCTAAGTGAGCAGTCAGCTTTGATAACTCAAACTTTACGGTCAGTGAGAGAACAAGCAGTGGCGGGATACAATAATTCCGCCCATGGAGTTTTTTTTCATATTGATCCCGTTGGGGTGGATAGTTATGTTTCTTATCAAGGGACGTCTTATGTTGCTCGCAACACTGCTTATGATCAAACCAAAACTATGGGTAGTGCTTTAAGTTTTCAAAATTCTGGTTTTATTTTGACTGGCACAGATATTGATGTGAATTTTAGCAAAACACTTGGTGTTCCAAATAATATTGGCACGCTTTTGATAAATCATAGTGTATCCGGTCA
>JAVHOZ010000058.1:0-39452 GCA_036170335.1 Candidatus Magasanikiibacteriota bacterium
AAATAAATTAAAATTATTATTTGCATTCTTGTCATGTATACCATTGGTAAAATTTATTCCTTCTTGTTTGCCATCAACATAAAATTTTCCTTTTCTAGGATCACTATTATCAACTGTCACCGCTACAAAATGCCAATCGAAATCATTGTTATTAAAAATAGACCTCGTATTTGACTGTGAAAGAGCCCACCCAGAACCAAACAACAAATCATTTGCTGTTAAAGATGCTGTAGAAAGAAACTTTAAATTAACTATTTTTCCAGCGTCTTTTTTAATAAAGAAACTAAAATCCCTTTTGCCTGTTGTGCCAGCATTGGTATCGTCTGCTTTGGTTATTATCGGATAAATTCCATCTACTGCTGTAGATTCAATCTTGATCCAAGTGGCAAATGTTATTTCATTTAAATTAAAACTCTGATTACTGTCGATTGTAAAATAATTAGAAGTACCATTAAAATACATTGCTTGTTTTTTGCTGGCATCTGCTGATGTTGTGGTAGCTGAACAGCCTGCACTTGCATTACCAGTACAATAAGCCTTCAAATCAGTAGAAGTAGCAAAATTTGGGATAGAAGATGTAGGATATTTTACCCACACATCATCAAATTTGTAGTAAACAATAGCCGATTGATTTTGCCATCGACATTGCTTGCAAATTCTCTGACCATTGGCACTGCCGATACTACATGTTTGGTTGCCATCACACTCTTCACCAAAATCAGATTGCACAAAACCATCTCCACAATAAGGTCCGGATTTTTGACAATCAAAAGAACAAGAATTATCAGCCGACAAACCATATTTTTGCTTGTTAATAGCTAAGGTAATACATTTGCCTTGTTGACTTTGCCAAAGAGATGAATTTTTACAATCAACGTCTGTTAAACAAACTCTATTATCATTAACACCCCCCACACACCAACCATTATAATCTAGTGCTATATCACATACCTCATAAGTGGAGGAAACTATTTTGTTTCCACAAAATTCCTTCGCCAGGCCAGTGCAAGCACCATTGCAATGATTATATTTTCCATTGTTCAAAATTCCATCATCACACTTTTCTCCAATTTCAACTTTGCCGTTGCCACAATTGGCAAATATACTACAAGTGGTAGTAACTGGGGTAGCTGACCATGTACAATCATTGGCACAAATAGTACCTTGTACCACAAAATTATTACAAGTAGATTGATTATTCCACACTACCGTACCTGGTGGATCACACTGCTCCCCTTTGTTCAAATTTATTTTTCCATCACCACATGTTCCCTGATTGATGGTAGTGATTTCATTTTTTTGATTACAAATACCATTTTGATCTATAAAATTAAAATGTTCTGGATTTTTTATCAAATCCTTAACCAGACTATCAAAATTAGTAATTACCAGCCCTGAATCTTCCAAACGCAATTTTACCAAATAATCAGAAGCACTTTCGCCAGTGGAAGTGGCAATATAACGATAAGCCAAAGAATCATTGGCACAGGCAAAACTATAACGCTTATCATCCGTACTCCAGCCGGTATTGGGATCGTGTAACACACAGGTTTCGGGTGGCACTAATTTTGAACAATCAGCATCACTGACACAAAATTTACCAGTAGAAGACACGCAAGTGCCAGCAATACCAAGTTTGTTTATTGGATCAGCTGGAATAATACCACCAGTCGCATTTCCGAGTTTTGACCACGAAGGCCAAGTACTCACAGTCTGTCCAGACAAATAGGTACCTTCCTTGAGGTCGGGATAAGTACTTTGGTGGTTATTGTAATAACTAAACAGACTGTTATCGATACTACCCATATCTTGAAGACGCGAGAAATTCCTCATTAATTTATCTTTTTGCGCTGAACATACTTCACCATTGCTACAATCAAAATCCGAAACACACTGATCGGTATCCCCTGGATTATTCATGTCTTTGCCACAATAACCATAGTTAGTTAGATTGATATTGAATTTCAAATTTTTTAATAAACTATCAAACACTTTCTTGGTTTCTGGATCGGCATTATCGCTAATGCTGAATAAATAAATATTGGTAAATAAATTACCATTTGGAATATTGTCAAAATTAAAAGCGCCAACATAAATATTACTACCAACAGCTATCGCTTTATTACCATCAATCGGTGGCAAATCTTGAAAACCTTTTTCTGCAAATACATCATCCAGCCAATCACTTGGGGTTAGATGTTTTGGATTGGCGAGTACCTGGATACCAATCGCATCATTATTTTTATCGTTGGTAAATAAGAAGCGTTTAAAAGCTTTGCTATCTTGAAAAACATTACTAATATTGCCAACACATTTTTGTTTAGTTTTAGATACATTTAGATCAGCTTCACCTCCATAACATACCACATTATTATGATTGCTTAACCAATTCATATAATCGGGCGAACCGGAACTAGGACAAGTCCATGCAGGGCAATATGCTGGTTGATTTTTACTATCTAAATAATATACAATTCCGTTTGGATCAGAATAACCACATTTCATTGTATAATCATTAACATTATAAAATACCTTACCATTGCCAGCTGAAAATTGATTAACGTCTTTACAATCAGCGTCAATATCACAAGCATCATTAGTCAAATCACACACCCCAACACTTTTGACCTGCGCTTCACTTATTTGAACCGCTGGACGCAAATATGGCAGATCGTCTATCACACCAGTGTCACCATTGTCGGCACAATAATAAGTGCTAAAATTATAATATCCTTTGCCAACATTCGCAGGCGGTATGGCGGTATTGTTAAAGACATTGTCAGTCAAATTAAAACCATCATTATTACCTATCTTATCCTCATAAGGAAAAATAATAGCCGGCTCAATTTGCCCAAGAACGAGCACTTCTTTTGGTGGCCAAGGATTCTCACACAAAAATACGATGATGTGTGATTTACCAGTGCCGACTATACCCGTTTGATTGGTATATAAATTTTCAGTAATTACCGCTGACGCATGGACATCCACTTCCCCATTGTTATTTTGTGGAATAACTACATTAATGAACAAAGAAGTGCTCGATATCAAAACATATGGGCTACTTTTTGGACCCCATTGATACTCCCAACCATAACCCTTCACTGGTTGAATCATCTGACCAGAAGCAGCCACACCTTTGGCCACCAAAAAAACATTCTCATCAAGTTTAGAAAAATAATGTTGATCAGGGTCGATCATCACTTTCTCGATTTCACAAATTTTGTCTCCCGTCTTAAATTTCCAATTAATTGCTTTGCCATCTGGCTTGCTTTCAATGCTTACACCCTGAACATTTTTAATTCCTTTTTTCAAAATTACCACATAATCGGTTGACACAGCCAATGGATTTACCAAACCAAACAAAACTTTCGATCCACCTTTGTTATCTGGTACCACCTGCACCTGACCAAGATCAGCTCCAGCGCACCAAGCATTTGCACTCACTTCATGACCAAACAAATTTTTTATCGCGATAATTATTTTGTTCCAAATATTTTTATACCATGGTAAAGAAGAATCAAATGGATCTAAAAATGAAATAGTACTACTCACATCTTCCAAACCACCGGTACAAGCGGAGGCGGCACTGCGAGCAATAATAAAATTACCCGGTAGTGTAGCAGGATCAATCACACTATCAAAATCTGCTTCAATATAGGTATTGATACAAACATTTGTGGTATATTTGGCCGGGATAGTACTAGTGTTACCAGGATAAACACCAGTTAATTTTGTTTTAAAATAACAACAAGAATTACCACCAACTCCAATATCTTTGTTTCCGGAATAAGCATTCTGACACTCTTCGTCGGTTTTATAGCCACACAATACTTTATATATACCAACTCCACTAATACCGGCCGCTGTACCTGTGATATCACTTACTTGCGCTGGGATGGTTGTACTAACTACGTTTTTAACTGAACCAGCCTGTCCGATAGCCAAAACCCAAGGGTCAACCAAAAGTCCACCAAGCGAATCTTTGTGCCAGAGATTGGTTAAATATTTATCAGTTTCACAATCAGCATCTTCGCCAATACCAGCTTTCCCATCACCACAAACTGATGGATCAGAATATAACAAAGAAGAACCAATATGTTGTAAGTTATCATTACAACCTTCTGCATCAACAGCACATTTTACACCATTGGTAACATCTGGTTTTGTTTTATCTATTTTCAAACAACGATCATTACACTCAGAAGCAACTTTGCCATCAGGCAAATCACAACCTACATCTTCATCTGGGCTTTGTACTCCATCACCACACTGACTATAAGCTTGACTACAGAAAAAATTATAATCTTTTTGGTCAAAACCTCCATAAGCCGGATTGGCAGGGAGATTATTGTCAAAACACCATTTGGAAGATAATCTTGTACCAAAATGTAAACACTGCTCTGAACAATACATTGACGAAGTAGATACATTTTGATCAGCCGATACCCCTAAGTCACAATCTTCTCCCATTCCAATCATACTATTACCACAAATCGAAGCGCTAACTTCTTTGGCGGCAGTTTGCATTTTTGATCCAGTGTGCAAACATATATTACTACAACCAACACCGCTTTTTAGATCCTTAGGATCACACGCCTCACCTTTTTTATTATCTACTGTGCCATCGCCGCAAGTGTTTTTATCCAAATTGCCCAAAAATTTACAGCTCAAACCACAACCGGTGGTTTTACTAGGACCGTCACAATCCTCACCCGCTTCTATTTTTCCATTGCCACAAATTGGATAGGCTGCAATTTTTGCCCCAGCTGGCACCGTACTGCCTTTTAAAATACAGTTAGCGGTACAATATGCACCCGATCCTTTGGTTATAAACGGTTTTACTTTGGCTATAAATTTATCATCAGAAGAAGTCCAATTCCAATTTTGAGTCCAAGGATTCAATTTTTGTCCAGTTTTACTACAAGCATCCGGAGCCGCATATGGCTGAGATTGAAACACTGCTAAATCTTTTAATTTTGAGGCAATAAATATCTTTGGCACAACATCAATATGATCTACTTTACAAGCTTCCTTTTTGGTTCTAAATCTCCAAGTGAATACTTTGTTATATGGTTTGGAAAAAGTATCAAAATCTGTTGAGTTGGCCGCTGACCATAGCTGATCAATACTGTTTTTAGCAGGGGGTGTACTAGAGGCTGATAAAGTTACTTGATACAACTTATTTGGTAGCAGACCAGCATCTGAACCATAGTTAGCAATCTGTAAAATTGTATTACCGGACACCTTATCATCAAATTTAATATTTGGTAGTTTGATAGGTTGACTAGTACTCAAACAATTTTCATCATTACACTGTACCAACTTTATAGCTGGAGAATCTGGTCCAATATTATGATTAGACATCGTGACATTAAACTTGGCGCCGATAGCCGCATTGGTACAAGCTTCCAAACAATTTGGCCAATAATCTACTACGTCCGGATTGGACAGATCAACTGTCAATGGACTACTGCCTGTTTTACTCACTTTAGGAACAGTAGATGTAGAAGCAGTGGCTTTTACATCTACACTTTCATTTGGCACTCCTATCCCGACAGTATTACCCAAAGTATTTACTTGAGTACTGATTTTATTATCTACACCGTTGATAGTTACATATGGTTTTAAAGGATTTGGAGGATTTTTATTATCCACAATCCATTTCCAATCAAAACCAGATACATCCATCATTATACAATATTGATCACTTAGACCGTTGCCTTTATAATAAACATCAAAAACATCTCCACCAACCGAATGATAACGCATTGGAGACTCTAATAATTTTGCCCAAAATTCATAAGGAGTAACTACTACCTGTTTCAAAGCACAATCGCCTTTTCCAGTTTTAAAAGAAAAACAATAAGCAGTATCCGCGCCACATGGATTCGTGGCCATTAATTTTAATATTTGCCCTTTATTGGCTGGAGCGGCAATACTGTCTGTCAAAACCACTTGATAAGTTGTACTAGCAGACCATTTTCCCGCATCAGATTTGATAGACAAAGATTGTTGTAAATTCTGAGCCTGATTGAGACTAACGGGATTTAATTTAAAACTATCGTTAGTCAAAGTGATTTTTTGTGGTTTTTGACATACACCTTTGATATCTATGCTATCACAAGAATTAACCAGCACAGTTTTGTTATTCACAGTCACAGGATTCAATTCAGAACTAAATTCAATAGTCACTAAAGCTGTTTGACAAACTTTGTCAGCATCATTTTTGCCAAGTATATTCCATTTGGTAGATGGAGACGGTGTCGGAATTTTTATTCCAGACTCAGTTTGCGCGTCACAACGCTCTACAACTTGTGGTGGTGGAATAATGTCTTTGGTAGAAAACATCCAGACAAAACCACTATTTTTAAATTCTCCAATACACAAATTTTCTTTTGGTTTGCAAGCTCCCAATTCTGCTCCAGTGGTACAACATTTCAAACTAGCATCGGTACAGGTATTATTATTCTTTGTACAATCAGACGCTGAAAATAACATACCGTTACTTTGTTTTTTATCCGTTGAACGATAGGCATAAGCCAAACCGGAAATAATATCTTTGCTGTTTGGAGTAGTGGTAACTGTTTTATCATCGATAATAGAAACATTAGCACTAATTAATGTGTTAGTAATATCATCGGACTTTCCACCAAGTTTCCAAAAATAAAAACTGGTTACTTTATCTAAATACTCACCGGAGACAGTTACAAATTTACCAACTGCAAATGGCACCGGACCAGACACTGGTGAAATTCCACAAATCCCCGGACTAGGATCACCGACATTTACCGTGACTGATTTGTCGTTGTCTAAAACACTATTTAGTTCATTGACTACATTATACACTTGAATAGTATATTTTTTGTTTGTATTGGCCAATCCAACTGGAACTTTTACTACGATTTGATTGTCTTTCCAAAATGAATCTTTGCAGGCAACTGGAAAAACCAAATCACCAATTACATTCTCAGCATTTAAAATACCGATCGGTTTGAACCACACCACCCCCTGTTTTTCACCAAAATTTTTACCGGTGATAGTGAGATAATCACCAATAGTAGTTGTGGCTGGAGAGGAAATACTCGTTATAAACGGGGCATCAGGATTTGATCCAGAAACTTGAAACAAAACTGTGTTGCTAAACTGACCATTGTTAGTTACCTTCACTCCGTAATCACCATTACCCAAAGTAACCGGCACTACCGACGAAATCAGAGTATCGGCCCATCCCACTGCTCCACCAACGATTTTTGCTTTGGTATTATCACCAAAAATTACAGAACTCTTAACTATATCATAAGCACCAAAATTTTTACCTTTTACCGAAAATTTTGTACCAACTGATCCTTGATTTGGAGCCAAACCACAAATACCCGGATGAGAAATGTTGGATAAAACAAAATTTGGCACTTTTTTAAAACCATCACCGGTAGTATCAAAATATTTAACATTAAAATTGTCCAGACCAACCGCTTTTGTATTAAATACTGCTATTTTACTACCATCAATCACACCATCTGGAACCAAGACAATAATCTGATTATCACTCCAATTATTAAAACCTGGGCCGCAATCTGCCACTTGTGCCTCTACCCAATCGGCTAGTACTTTTATATCAGGATTTTTAACCTTAGCAAAATAAACATGACCTTTGTTGGTACCAAAATTCTTGCCAACAACAGAAACAAAATCTCCAATTGCGGCGCTGGCTGGAGAAAAATCAGAAATATAAGTTTTGTCCACACAAATACCTTCTAGATCGTTAATATCTTTCTTTTGACAAAAACCACTAGCACAATCGGCATCTTTGGCACATTTGTCACCAGAACATATACCACATTCTCCACCACAATCAACAAACTTTTCACCTAGATTTTGATCTAAAACTTTATTAAAACAGTGTTCCGGTTTCAGGTTGGCGACAGAATTGTCCTCACCACTGTTGGCTGCAAAGTCCAACCCTATAGCTTTTAAAGAGTGGTCACCAATATTTAATTTATTAGTTGGCCAAATAATTGTCGCCGTGCCGGATTTTTGACATTCAGTAAAATTTTTGTAAGTATCAACTAAAATATCATCGGCGTTCAAAATTAGATTTTGCAAACCACCATCATCAGTAAAATTGATTTTTACACTAATATCACTTCCTTGTTTCAAATCTACATCAGATATTTTTGGATATAAAATACTAATGGTAGGATTCTTTCTATCTACCCCTTCACCGGTAATAAAAGTAACATCTGAACATTTACCAGTACTAAATAAACAATTTAAATCTTTACCATCAACACTTTTAATCCCCCCACTATTTTTTATTTTTATTTTATAGGTAGTAGTCGCGTCAAAACAATCTTTGCCAACATCTGGTGCCGGACAAGCTCCATTGGTAGGTTTGAAATAGGCAACTTTGTGCAAATTTGTCTGCCACGACCAATCACCTACTACCGGCACAGAAGTTAAAGCATTTTCTACTATAATATTATCTTTTAGAGTACTTACATCCACATCCATATTGAACACTATCACTGGTGCCACATTTCGGATACAAACATTACCAGCAACTGGCGGTTGAATAATCTTAAATTTACCATCACAACTACCATATGGACATGGTGGCACGACACAAGCTGGGCAATCTCCACCACAACTAGCTCCACCGGCATCTTTTTGAATCTTACACAGGGCATCACTGCTAACCGTTGTCGCCTCCACCAATTTATTCATTACAAAACTCACAATCGCATAAGATGACAAAACAATGACCAAACCAATCGTCGCATTAATTAATATTTTTTTAGCTGAGCCGACTTTTTCGTCATCACCACCAGCAGTCATCCAAAGGTAACCGGCATATAGCATCAAACCCAAAGCTACTATCCCTAGTAATTCCAAAGCTGCTCTGATAATTTTGGCAACGATAGTACGAATATCACCACTAGGCAAACCAGTTGCGGCCACTTCCTTCAGACCAACATCTAGAGATGTTTGAGCCTGAACCAAATTATTAAATAACAAAAATCCAGTTACAAAAAATAACGAAAAAATTAAGAACAAAAATAATTTTTTATTTATAAATTTCATGGTAACGGATTATTTGCTTTAATATCAACAAAACAATTTTCTATTCCATCTTTGGCAGTAGTAACCTTTCCATTGCAACAAAATTCACTGCCTATCTTATTTTCAACACCACAACAATTCATTTTTAATAAAGGATCAGACAAATCACAAACTTTTGAATCTAATTTTTCTTTTGATACCAAATCCTTTGGCCCCACACCCGGATAAAAACAGTTAAAATGCGCATCCTCCACACTGGAACTAACTATCGGAATATACATTTGTTTTTTATCATCCAAAAATGGACCATGGAGGATGTCGAAAGTCTGATAATCCATATGTACAAAAGGAACTTTCCATAACGAATCACCAACAGGAACTGGATATTCTTCTATACTTATAAAATAAGCAGACTCACCTCGCATACGTTTACTAAAATACAAACTTAGTTTGGCGTCTTTTGGCACATTTTGACCATTTACTCCCGGAGTGATAGTCATTATATATGGAGAAACAGCATCGATTGCATCTTTTATTTGAAAATTCCAAAAATAATTATCCGGCTCTTTCCATTTGTCAAAAACCGGCAAAGTGGTAGTAGCGGTTTGAGCTTTTCCATCCGGTTGACCATCTAGCTTCACACTGTTTCCATCCAAGGCATTTCCAGACATATCGGCTATTCCACTAAACGGGATACTTTCAAAAGTGTTTGGCAAAGTTTTGGCAGCTTCTAATAACATCTGATAATTATCAAACAAATGTTTTTCAGCATCAGCTTGGCAGTTGGCACCCGGTTTGTCACAGACAGGCAAACAATAAATCGGATAACCACAAGCATTTTTGCCACACTCTTTGCTCGGAGTAAATTCTAATGTCTGATAATTATTTATTAAGCTAAAACTTCCAATCGGTACAGTACTGCTTGGAGCATCAGAAAATATTTTATTTCCAGTTAAAGCATAATAAGTTTTGGCTCCAAAAGCGGTAGCACCAAAAACACCTTGCACACCGGAAGGATCCATCGGCTCGCTAAAAGAAATTTGGATTACTGAATTTTTGTATTCAACCTTATCCTTGCCTGGGAACACATCAACCACATGTGGAGGTGCGGTATCCAATAATGTACTACAAGTAAACTGCCAAATGTATAAAGGAGGGTTTTGATTTTGAAAAATTGAAGGATTGTTGTTGGTAACATCATCAGCTAAAATACCACTTCCCAAATGCACAATATAAGATACTAAATCACTGGTATTTCCCAAATAACCACCTTCACCGTCGGTGATTGGTTTTAATACAATCGTATAAACTCCGGTAATATTATTTACTGTACTAGTAGCAGCAGTAATAATCAACGCTTTGATAGATTGACCATTGTCCGCTTGAGAAACATTGATAAATTTATCTGATAATTTACCAAGTGTTGAGGTGACATGATCACAATTATTAAACCAATTAAAATTGGCCTTATCGGTATTTATGCAATCGCCAAAGGTGCCATTACCGTTGAAATCATCGACAAAGCTGGACAATAAAATAGGTTTGGCAAAAGTAATGACGATCTTGGTATTGCGTGGTACATCTTTCTGGTTGCGAGCGGGATAATGATCTTTGATGACCTTTCCCAACGCACCACTACCAGAAAAATTTTGCGCACCCGGGGCATAGACAGCAGAATTGGTACCACCGCCATCTCCCACTCCCAATATTTTCATAATATATGAAACAATACTAAAAGCACTCAAAATAATCGCCAAACCAATGGTCGCATTGCGGAGAATATTTTTGGCTTGAGTGATCTGTTCGTCATTGCCACCGGCTGTCATCCAAAGATAACCGGCATATAACATCAAACAAACCACAACAATCCCAAGCAAACCAAGCGCACCGCGAATAATGCGAGCAATAATCAAACGAATATCAATAGAGGCCAAACCTAACGGTTGTTCAACAACTTTTAAACCCTGCAACACTTGACCGTTTGGATCAGCTACGCTTTGAGCAGAAGCGGTCTGAAAAACAAAAAAAACCGCTACTAAGATAAGCCCTAGTATAGTAGCGGTTTTTAAAAATCTATTTTTTGATAACCATTGAAGCATGGGACAATGGACACAAAATAATTAAAACTTTTTTCTGGTATCTTCTGGCAAACGGCCAATCTTTTTGAGATATTCCATTTTGCCGGCTACTTTAAGACTGTGCAACGCACTTTTTTTAGTCATGTTGCGACTCTTATCTTTTTCGTGATATCTAATTTTTTTAACCTGTAAAATCTTACCGGATTGTTGCCAACGTTTTTTGACGCGGCGCATATAAGATTCAAAAGATTCATTTTTTCGACGTTTTATCTCAGACACATTAATTCACCTCCGTTACAAATTATTAATTAAAAAGCAATAAAATTGCTGAACCTATTATATACCAATTATTTCTTATCGTCAAATTTTCCTAGTTTCCTTTTTAACACTGGAATCAACTTTTTTTGATCCACAATTTCTTGGATACCAGACTCCATATCCCGAATAATAGCCGTACCATCCTGGACTTCTTTTTGACCAATAATCACCGCGAAAGGTACTTTCAGATTATCCGCTAACTCTAATTGAGTTTTCAAAGAAGTTTTGCACAAATTAAAAGCAATTTTGACTCCACCAAACCTCAACTCATCAATAATTTTCAAAGTGATCCGTCGGGCTTCGTCGCCCAATTGAGCTACAAACGCTTCCGTTGGTACTTTTTTTATTTCCAGATGATGTTTTTCGTTGTATTGTTTTAAGGCCAAGACACTTCGTTCCAATCCTAGTGCCACCCCCACTGCCGGAGTAGGTCGTCCACCCATTTCTTCTACCAACAAGTCATAGCGTCCACCGCCACCCAAAGCACTTTGAGCGCTTATTTCTGCATCGGCTACATACACTTCAAACACGGTGTGTGTATAATAATTCAGTCCACGCACCAAAGTCGAATCGAGTTGATAAGGAATACTTAATTCATCCAAATATTCCAAAACTTTCATAAAATGATTTTTTGATTCCACCCCCAACCAGTTGATAATTTGTGGAGCATCTTCTTTGACACTTTGACAGCGTTCTTCTTTACAGTCCAATAAACGCATCGGATTTTTCACCAAACGATTGCGACATTCTTCACAAAGATAAGAGCGTTTACTGCGATAATAATTTACCAATTCTATTTTGTAAGTCGCACGCTCGGCAGGGGTACCCAAACTATTGATATGTATCTCAACTGGCAAACCTAAATCTTTATAAAAATTAAAAGCAATCAAAATCATCTCCGCATCAGCTGATGGATCAGCGTGACCGAAAGTCTCAAAACCTACTTGATGAAATTGACGATAGCGACCGGCTTGAGGACGATCATGTCTAAACATTGGAGCAAAATACCATAATTTTACCGGCTGAGGCATATTCCACATACCGTGCATAATATAGGCACGCACTGCGGCCGCGGTCAGCTCCGGACGCATACAAACTTTGACACCATCTTTGTCTTCAAAAACATACATTTCTTTGTCTACTACATCTGTACCCTTGCCAAGTGAACGAACAAACAAACCAATTTCTTCTAGAATTGGAGTTTCTAAACGACCAAATTGAAAATGTGAGGCCAAATTACTGGCGTTTTGATACATTGGTTTCCAGTATTTTTCATCCTTTGGCAATATATCATGCATGCCACGCAAAAGATTGTAAGTTTTTTTACCACGTTCAGAGGCTGAAGTATCTTTTTCTTGTTTTCCAGCAGGTGTGGCTTTGGAAGTTTTTTCTTTAACGGATTTTACTATTTTTTTTACTTCCACTTTTTTTGGCATCACTTTTTTTTCTTTTTTTGACATATTTTTTTTAATAAGTAGGAGTTTCAAAAACTTGAATACGATCAAGAGGCCAACCGCGCAGCCAAGTACGTCCAACGATAAAATTTTCATCAACCGGACCAAACCGACGGGAGTCAAAACTATTCTGACGATTATCCCCCATCATAAAATATTGATTGTTGCTAAGTGAAAGAATTTTTTCTCCTTCAGTGACAACATCAGAGGGTATATAATTTTCTTTTACAACAAATCCTTCCGGGTAAGCATCATTATAAATAGTAACTACCCCTTCAGAAACTTTTACTCTTTCCCCCGGCAAACCAATAACACGTTTCAAAAAATATTCTTTTGGATTGTTGGGGTAACGAAATACTACCACATCACCACGTTTTGGTTCGTGCAAACGATAGTTCAATTCATCAATAATTAAATATTCATGATCCTTATAATTTGGTTCCATTGACGCACCTTTGACATAAAACGGTTTAAATAAAAAATAACGCACTAAGGCAATGGTAATACCGGCCAAAACAGCGACTTTTATGAATTCCAGCAACGCCAAACCGGCGCCAGCCATATAGCGTTTTAAGTAGCTTAACGTTACCGACCAAAATTGATTTTTTTGTTCAGACATAATTTATTTTTTGTTAGCTGTTATAATACTATATTTTTTTACTTTTGGCAAATTTAAAAATCCCGAAATAAACGGGATTTTGTGGGCAGAGAAGGATTCGAACCTTCGAAGGCGGAGCCAACAGATTTCACTTATCCATAAGTTTCCTTACAGCATGGACTATATCTTTACCCGCGAAGGGTACTCTGGTATCTAGTCTCTACGGCGCTCCCCGAACATTTCGGAGTTCCCACGGTATTAGCATCTCCCAGAGCCTTCACCGTTATCCCAGAGAGTTCATCCTGGAGTTTCCCCCAAGAGCTGCAATTGTTCACAGTCTGTCCCATTTAACCACTTTGGTATCTGCCCAATTGTTATATTTTTAAAAAACTTTTTGCTAAATTAATATTTTTTTCTTGTTTATTTTTCGACGCTGTTAGTCGTAAATTAATACAGCTTTTATTGATATGTTTAACCGGTATATAATAAATATTTTTTGAAATAATATCTACTGCCGCCAAAATTTCAAAATCTTTCTTTGAATAATTTATTACATCCCAATTATTAGACGACCGACAATTAATGATCATCACACCATTCTTGGGTACAACGGTTTTAACTTGCACCCTTTTCATCTTACCGTTTTTTTCGATTATCAAATCATATTGAGTGTTTTCGCTAATCGGAAACGAAACCATTCATCCTTTTTCTAAAAGATCTGCGGCTACTAACAATTCCCCTATGTCCCCCTTAATTTTAGTATGCATAACTTGTAAAAAAAGAGCCGGGAACAGGACTCGAACCTGCGACCCGCACTTTACAAAAGTGCTGCTCTACCAACTGAGCTAACCCGGCATATATAATATACCCAGAGCCGTTATCGGGAATCGAACCCGAGACCTTTTCCTTACCATGGAAATGCTCTACCAACTGAGCTACAACGGCGTTATTTATATTTTATCAATACGACCCTTGAAATCAGCTAGCTTTGAATTTTCCGGATTTACTAAACGTAAATTTTGGTAAGCTTGGGTGGCCAATTTATTATCTTGACATAGTATAGCAGTTTCTATCAGTAAGTCAAGATACTTTGGATTTTGTGGTTCGAGTTCTACCGCCTGTAAAATAGCCTCTTTGGCTACCAACGGTTGACTTACTTTCAAAAGCAATTCCGCTAGATGAGCAAAGCGTGGCGACAGTGAATCGTTGGCCACCACTGCACGTTGATAGTACTCTATTGCTTCATCGATATTATTTTGCGCCTCAGCCATTTCCGCCAACCGCACCATAACCGCGTCATTTTCCGGTTCCAACTGCAACAAAAACATAAAAGTCTGTTTGGCCTCTTCGGTAGAATTTTTCTTAATGTACACTTCAGCTAAACCACGATAAGCCGACGCCGCTTTTACATTCATTTTAATAGCAGAGATAAAAGCGTGTTCAGCTTGATCTAAATTGTCCAATTGTAAGTTTTGTTCACCTTCTTGTATTAAACTATTTAGCTTGTTTTCTTTTTCTTCTACCGTCAACAAACTTTGTTCAGCTTTAGTTTTAACCATTTCTTCGTGATGAATCAAACGTTCAATCTTGCCAACATATATCCTAAACTTCAACTGGAACCGGCGCCATATTTTGTCTATAGGGCGCAATTTTGCACCAAGTTTGGCGCGTGTTTCCTTAGTGTGAGTTTCAATTCTTTTGGTAATAATCTCATATTTTTTGCGTGAAGTTTTTTCCTGTGGCAAACTATCCACATCCAAATTGGATAGCTGTGGGGTTTTTTTCCAAATAACAAAAACAATTACCCCAAGACAAACCAGCACTACTAATAAAAACAGGATATTAAACATATGATTTAGCTGGCATTTTGCACAATTTGTAGCCAACTGTCAAGCTTGGCAGAGGCACCACCAACCAAAACACCGCTAATATTGGGCTGTTTCATGAATTCTTTAATATTACCGCCATTGACACTGCCGCCATATAATATTACAACTTCGGTTTCTTTGACCAAACTTTCTGCCATCTTTCCTATCATTGCGCACATTTTTTCCGCTTCAATCGGATCACAATGATTACCGGTACCTATCGCCCACACCGGTTCATAAGCAATAAACAATTTTGATTTTGGTTTCCATTTTAAATTATCCAGTGCTGCCCGTAATTGAATTTCTACCACATCTTTGGCTTTGTCCGCTTTTCTTTCTTTAGTTGTTTCGCCTACACACAATACTGGCACCAAACCAACTGATAAAACTGCTTCCAATTTTTGATGCACTTCATGATTAGTTTCACCAAACAAATGTCGGCGTTCAGAATGTCCCACTAGAGTAAATTTCGCGCCGGCATTTTTATACATTATTGCTGAATTTTCTCCGGTAAATCCACCTCTATCTTCAAAATGAACATTTTGTGCGCCGCTGGCAATTCCGACATCGGTTAAAACTTGCGCAACCGGATAAAAAGAAAGAGCACTAGGAAAAATTACCATTTTTATTTTCTTGGCAAAATCCGGAGATGCCAAAGCCAAAGCATTCGCCAAGATATTACTTTCATCATAATCCAAATACATCTTCCAGTTCGCAAACAGGTAAACTTTTTTGGATGTAGACATATAATTTATTTAAATAAATTAACTATTTGGTCTTTTTTAACATTACCAATTACCGCCACATGCACCTGCGACCAATCAAAAATCTTTTTTGCCAATCGTTGTACGTCTTTGACAGTTACGGTTTTTATTTTTTGCAACACTTGTTCGTAAGTCAAAATTTTGTCCATCATCCAAAACTGTTTGGCAAACCATTCGGCTTGCGCGCTACAATCTTCCATATGTAAAGTTGTACGACCGGAAATATTGGACTTGGCATCTTTGAGTTCTTTTTCTGTCACTGCAGTATCACAAATTTTTTGTAATTCTTCCTTGATAACTTTCACCGCTTCAGCCAATCTTGATGGATCAAGTCCGGCCTGAATGTATGAAGTGCCAACATCGCGAAAATTACTAGAACCGGTACGCACCATATAAGCCAAACCACGTTTCTCACGCACCTCCACGAATAATCTGGAACTCATACCGCCTCCCAAAATATTTAACAACACCGACATCGCATAGCGATCAGGGTGATTGAGATGCAAACCGGGAAAACCCATTATCACATGCGATTGATCAAGTGGTTTTTCTTTGACCATTACCCGCTGCGCCAAAGTTTTTTTCTGGGTTGGCCAAACAAATTTCTCAAAATTATTTTTCCGAATGGTCGCCTTGGATTTATTTTTGGCTGAATCGGCACTCAGAAAATGTTGCAAATGTTGTTTTAATTTTTTATCAACATTGCCGGCAACTACCAACACCATATTATCGGTTTTATAAGCGGCTTGATAGTAGTTGAATAATTCCTCGCGCGTAATTCCGCGGACAGTTTCGGCACTTCCACCTTCATCCCAACCAAGCGGACAATCACCAAATAACACATTGTCATACAATAGACCAATTCCCATAGTTGGATTGTCTTCATACATTCGTAACTCTTCCACAATCACCCCTTTTTCTTTTTCAATTTCAGCCGCCTCCATTTTAGAATTAAAAATCATATCCGCAATCAGATCAAAGGCAATCGCCTGTTTGGCACTATCTATCTTTACATAATAACCGGTATAATCTTTGCTGGTAAAAGCATTGTAATCCGCTCCGGAAGCATCCAAAATCCGAGAAATCACCTGAGCATTTGGGCGTTTCTGCGTGCCTTTAAACATCATATGTTCCACAAAATGCGATACACCGGAAATCTTTTTGTGTTCATAACGCGATCCAACCGGCACGAGCACCAACACCGTCGTCGCCTTGATACCTTTGAGTGGCACGGTGATCAGCGTCATTTTATTTTTTAATTTGGAAATTTTATACATAAATTAATATTTGGATCTTTTCTTAATTAAAATTTACTAGTCAGATAATTTTTTAATTCCGTAATATCAATTCTTTCTTGAACCATCGTATCACGATCACGCACGGTAACTTTTTTATCAACCAACGAATCAAAATCTACGGTCACACAATATGGCGTACCGATTTCATCTTGACGACGATAACGTTTGCCAATACTTTGAGTTTCATCATAATCCACACTAAAGTTTTTACGCAGATCAGTGGCTAAATCTCGGGCTACACTCGACAATTCTTCTTTTTTGGATAACGGTAAAATAGCTACTTGAATAGGCGCAAGATGTTTTGGAAATTTCATCACGATTCTTGCCTCAGTTTCGCCATCCTTCGCGGTCGGCGCTTCTTCTTCGGTGTAAGCTTCGAGCAACGACACTAACAACATGCGATCAATCCCAAAAGTTGGTTCAATTA
This sequence comes from Candidatus Magasanikiibacteriota bacterium, assembly GCA_036170335.1. GTDB lineage: Bacteria > Patescibacteriota > Patescibacteriia > Magasanikbacterales > GWA2-37-8 > CAIOJG01. The sequence continues at coordinate 17,866 of JAVHOZ010000058.1, forward strand.
CATGTGGTAGAAACTTTTCGTTAGTTTCCGGATCGGTATAATGCAAATCCTGACCACTCACTTTTTCATGACGAAACAAATCAAAATCAGTACGATAAGCGATGCCGTGCAATTCTTTTACCCCAAATGGATATTTGTATTCAATATCAACAGTGCGTTTACTGTAATGCGCGCGTTCACCGTCCTCAATCTCATGCCAAACCAAATTGTCCATATCTATTTGCATGATATCTTTCCACCAGCGTTTTATTTCACCAAGCCACATCTCAAAAACTTTCTCCCAATCTTTGGGATTGATAAAATATTCAAATTCACCGATCTCAAATTCACGGGTACGAAAAATAAAATTTCCTGGAGTAATTTCATTGCGGAAACATTTTCCGATTTGAGCAATACCAAATGGTAAACGACGACGAGTCGCATTCAAAATATTTTTAAAGTTTACGAACATACCCCCAGCAGTTTCTGGACGCAAATATGCGGTGGTCGCTGTATCTTCATTAGTACCCAAAAAAGTTTTAAACATTAAATTAAAACTTTTTGGATCGGTCAACTCACCGTCACACTCCGGACAACGCACTTCACTAATAGTTTTTGGTTGACCTTTGTCATATTCCGGTTTCAAACTCGCTGCTTCGAGTAAATGATCAGTACGAAAACGATGATGACATTTTTTACATTCAACTAATTCATCACTAAAATTTTGTAGATGCCCGGACGCCTCCCAAACTTTTGGGTTCATAATTATGGCGCTATCGATTGGCACCATATCCGCGCGTTCTTGCACAAAAAATTTCCACCAAGCTTTTTTAATATTTTGCTTGAGCAAATGTCCCAAAGGTCCGTAATCCCAACTATTGGCCAAACCACCGTAGATCTCACTTCCCGGAAAAATAATTCCTCTCCGCTTGCACAACGAAACCACCTTTTCTAAATCTTTAGGCATACTTAAATAATATTAATTTCAGTTTCTTTATTTTCTCCAATACTTTTAATTTTGTCGTTATATTCCTTCACTTCTTTTTCCAAATCTTCGAATAATTTAAACTTTTCATCTTCACTGATTGATTTGGCTTCCTCTTCACCTTCGACTAGTTCGCGTACTTCTTGACGCACTTTACGCAACGACACTCGTGCTCCTTCCAATTTTTCGTGCAACACTTTGGTCAATTCACGACGACGTTCGGTAGTCAGATCCGGTAAAATCACTCGGATCAAACGACCATCATTTACCGGATTAACCCCAATGCCGGAATCACGAATCCCTTTTTCAATCGCTCCTAAAACTGCTTTATCCCACGGTTCAATATTTACTGTTTTAGCATCGGCTATCGATATCGAGGCTAGCGCTTTGAGCGCCTGATAAGTACCATAAGCTGCAATAGAGATATCCTCAACCATCGCCACCGACGCTCGTCCGGTACGCAAACCAACAATATCTTTTTTCAGAAACTCCAACACCTTTTCAAAATCCTCTTTAAAATCACTAATTTGCATATAGAAAATTTATTAATCTAAAATAGAAAAGCCCATCGACACTATATTATCTTTGACCGAATTTATCAAAATATTCACCGGAATAGTGTTGGTCGGAAGTTTTTTAGTTACCCAATTTTTACCACCGTCGGTAGTTTTGTAAAATGTGGAACGCACATGCACATTACTATCTCCCAAAATAGTGCCAGTATAATACATTTCATTCTGATTTTTGGCGTTGATCTCAAAAGCATAAATATTAACACTGCCTGGTGGTGTAATTAATTTCAAATCTGTCCAAGTAGTGCCGGCATCATCTGATCGTAGAATACCGTATTTTGAAACCCAAAATAAACTATCTTTTTTACCCGGATTCAAAGTCAATCGATAAAATTTATTAGCATCGGCAAAAGCGTCCAAACCAGCTGACATATTTTTCCAAGTCAAACCGGAATCATCGGAACGATAGATGCCATTGGTATAGCCGGCAGCATAAACTCTTCCCGGATTGAATTGATCGGCTGTTAAATATTGCAATTGAAAATCAAAACGTTGAGTCACACGCCAACTGGCACCCAAATTATTACTTACTAAAATATCTCCGCCTAGCTCAGCCGCATAAATAGTGTTGCTAGCCCCAAAATCGACAGACAAGGCAACCACTCTTTGATCAGGGCGTTCTTCAGAATATACATTTGTCCAAGTACGCAAACAATCATCGGTTTTGAAAATATGTTGCCCATCACTAACAAAAACATTACATTTATTTTTTGGATTCACCGCTAAGCCATAAATAAATTTACCGGCCATCGCTGGCGCAACTTGCCAACTCACACCATTATCATAACTATAGTACAAACCTTGACCACGAGTGGCCAGATAAATAGCATTGGGGTCGCTTGGATCGGTATGTAGACGATATGTTTTGATACCAGCAATACTTTTTACACCAGTCACCGTTGGTAAAGCTACAATTTGTTTCCAGGTTTCCCCTTTGTCACTAGACTGATACATACCCATCGGGCCTTGATCGGAAGACGCCCCAAATTGCAAACAACCGGCGCCAGTGGTTAATAAACCAACTATTAGTGTCAACAATAACAATGGTATTTTTTTCATAAACTATATTAAGTTAAATTGAAATTTTATAAATATTTTTTAAAATGTTGTCAAAAATTGTTCAATCGCCAAACGCGGATTGACATTGGCCGATAATAAGTTTTTTATATTTTTCAGATCATCAATAATAATACGATATCGGTCGTCAACTGTTTTTTCAGCCAACATTTTTTCTCGCCACAACATTATCCAAAAATCCAGAATCGGATCCAATTTTTCTTTGGTTTTTACCAAACCGCCTTTTTCACTCAAAACATCTTCCATTGCCTGCCAACGCTCATGTATCGGAGCGGTGATAATTTTTTGCCAACGAGTTTTTTCTTTTAGACAACCGGCAAATAAATCAAAATCTTGACATAACTCTATTGCTCTACCCGGTCGCCCCCAGGATAATTCGACAATTGCTTTGGTGTCAGCAATATCGCTGACCGAAGTGATTATTTTTTCAATCTCTATGTCTGATACTGGCGTAAATTGAAACACCTGACAACGCGAACGAATAGTCGGTAACAACAGCGCGTCATTTTCCGTTAATAAAAAAATAATACTTTTGGCTGGCGGTTCTTCGATAATTTTTAAAAGGGCATTGCCGGATTCTTCATTGAGCAGTTCCGCCTCGTCAATAATAGCAATTTTATAACCATTCAACCAAGAACGATTATAAAATTTTTCTCGCAATTCACGTGACTGTTCCACAGAAATTTCTTTTTTCTTTTTTTCGGTTTTTTCATCCACCAGACGCTCTACATAATAATAGTCCGGATTGAACTTTAATTTGGCTATTTCAACATTTAAAATCCGACTAGCCAAAATATTAGCAAAGGTGCGTTTGCCAACTTGTGACGCACCGACAAAACAATAAGCTTGACCAAGCTTGTTATTTTGCACGGCTAAATCAAAAAAAGAGGTTATGTGCGGTTGACCTATAAACTGCATAAAGTTAATAATAGTGTAACAAAAGATTATATTTTTGGCAACCTGCTAAAATACAAAACCCACGTTTATTCGAGGGTTTTGCTAAATTTAATATTTTTTACTATTTTGAATAATCTAAGGCCACAATTCAAGACTGAACACCTTTTTGTGCTTCTGATATGTCATTAATTAATGATTGAAATACTCCATTTATTTTTGGGGATGCATTTATAAAGTTAAAAGCATCTTTAGCTTGTTTTAACAATACTCGACCAGCCTTACCTGGATTTTTGCTTGCTTTATACAACAAATCAGTTAATTCAATTTCCTTTTGTGTCATATTAGGAGTGTCAGCACTAAATTTTTCTATCTTCTGTGAAATTTCATCTAGTGACGGCGTCCCTTCTTTCGGGGTTGCCGGTTTTTCTCTATTTTTTGCAATCTGAAGTTCGTCTATAAAAGATTGGAAAACTTTACGTTTTGAATTGCTAGTATAATTTAGCAATAAAAACTTAGTTTTAGCATCTTCCAACAAACTAATCCCTTTTGCTCCTTTAGTTCGACTTGCTTCGTATAATTTTTGAGTCAAACTAGCTTCTTTTTCATTAAAATCTCCATTATGTTCACCATTGTATTGCTCAATCTGCTCAGATAGCTCTCCGGATGTATATTCTTTTTTGGGTGCAGTTTCTGCCGAAGCAACCAAGGGGGCAACAACAGCTTCTGCAACTGGCACAACAGCTTCACCTCCACCAACATTAACAGATGCAATTTCTACACCCTCTTTACCTTTTGCTCCTGGTTTTTTTAATTTGTATTTGCCTGGCACTAGAGCGATTGTATCTGACTCTGGTTCACTCGCCCCACCATCAAGCAGTGACGCTGCTGGCATTTCAGAAGTATTGATAGCCTCTGTAAATCCATTTGGCGCATCCGATATTCCTTCTGACATACCAGACATACCACCTCTTCCAAAATCAGATATTACACCACTTTTGTTTAATTTAATGGTACTACCAGCTTGCGGTTGATCTTCATTCACCCTACCACCAACCTCACCAACTGAAGAAGCAAAAGTTAGTCCAGCCATTGCCGCCATTATTACTCTTGCATACTTATTAAATCGACTAGATCCTGGACTTAAATTACCAGACTTTACATTTTTATTTAAATCTCTCGCTTCATCAGCAACTGCTTTTAATGTTTCTATATCAGAATTCGCGCCAGCTTGTTGTAATAAATCAGCTGCGCTTGCTTCTAAATTTTCTGCCATTCCAGCCAATTCTTTTTCTAAATCTCTTATTTGCTCCGCTATTTTTTTTCTTTCCTTACCACCAAACCACAAAGAAGTTTTTGTAGACCGATTCTTTAATAGTTCAATTTTCCCTTCTATCTCACTAATTTTTAGTAAATTTTCTGGAATTTCAGGAGGTACATCTATTTCTGCCCCAACATCATTAACATTGGCTTGTTCTTGAACATTCATTTTTGAGACTATCTCATCATATTTTGTGCGAGCTGTTTTTAGCATGAAAATAAATTGTACTAGTGCCTTTTCATCTTTATTGTTAAAAGTACTTCTCTTAGTATCAAATAAATTATGAACAGATTTTAGAAAATTTTGATCCTTTAACAATAAACTAGCAAAAACTTCGTCGCTGCCAACATACTTTTTTACCGCATCATTAAAATGAACTACTCTATCTCCATTACCTTTCTCTTCGTCTTTATCCAATTCTTTTGAGAAAAATGTTCGGATCATGTCTGTGCCATTCTTTGTTTCAAATGACTCAACCGCATCTGTTGGTAATTCGTCAAAATTTTCGTCACCAATTCCAACCGTCAAATTATCTAGGGCATCAATTTGAACTTCAACCACATGAGATTCACCTTGTAAGTCAGCAATTTTAGCTTCCAATGCCGGTTGTACACCAACTTGTTGTTCATGTTCGCCTAATCTCCCAATTTCTGTTGTTGCATTGTTGTTTTGTCTTGATAATTCATTTCTCGCTCTTTTAGCATTTGAGACTTCAGATATTTTTTTGGCAACAACCTTCCATTTTTCAAACAACTCGTCTGATACTTTTTCTCCACGTGCTTCAACTTGTTCAATTTGTGCTTGGATCTCGCTTTCTTTTTTATTCAAAAGATCCAATTGATTTTCATTAAAAGCTAATATCCATGCTTTATAAGTATCTGAGTTTTTGTCAAACTTAAGAGCTTTCACCTCAGCTTCGCTCTTTCCTTCTTTTTTAGCCTGTTTCCTTTTTTCTCGCAACTCTTGATTGATTTTATCAAACAATTGCTCGGCAGTGAGGTTGTCTGTACCATTCTCATCAATCTCGGCTCCAACTATATCCTTGTGAGCACCTTGTTCTACTTTGTTGTCTCCAGCGGGATCATATTCTCCTGCAGGTGCGTGCGCTGGAGCAGAATTAAAATTTTTTCTTGACATATTATCAAAATTTATTTTTATAATATAATATTAAACCAACTTCAATATAGCACATTTTTACATAATCGTCAAAAGTTTTGCACATCCCTTTATTGACCAAAGACTAGAAATATGCTATCATATTCTGTTTTGTCGAGATCGATTCAAACCCGATCCAAGGAGGACAAAATGACCGCTAACCACGCGCGGCTGATATTCGTTCACCACTTGGTAACGAACTTTTACGACAATGGCCAACATGACTCCGCCAGGAATGTCCTGGAAAAGTATGGAGGCAGAGATTTTCTAGAGGAGGTGGATAATCAGGTGGAGGACGAGGTGACCAAAAATATGTTGGCCAACTTGTCCTTTGTCTGGTGGCGCGTATCCGGAGATACTGACGCTCGTGATCGGGCGCTCACTATCTGGACAGCGATGACCAGCCAAGGTGGCGAACTGGGGTTGCATGCAGCTAACATGCTAGGCTACATAGCCCTGGCAAACGCCGCCACACCAAAGACAGAAATCCGCGAACGGATTGTGCAGTTGCACATCATTCGCCAACAACCACACACCGATGTTGAACGCGCCGACCGCATGGCGGACTTGGCGCAAAAACTCGGCGAACAATTTTGGAGGTGCAAAAAAGAATAGTGGAGGGCATTAGGCGCTCCATGCACCTCCCCTCCCAATAAATTCAAGAGAGAGCTGAATTTATTGGGTTAAAAAATCCCCGATTATTATCGAGGATTTTTTATTATTTCCCAAGTCAGTCTAGCAGTATTGTGCCAAGAATATTTTTTTACTTCTTCAAAACCAAATTTTATTTTTTGCTGACGAAGATTTTTATCTTTTAATAAAATAATAATTTTTTCTGAGATATCTTTTACACTTTTTGAATCTACATACTCCACCGCTTCTTTGCCAATTTCTTCCAAAGCATTTCCACTACTCACTATCACCGGCACACCCATCGCCATCGCCTCCAAAACCGGAATCCCAAACCCCTCATACAAAGATGGAAACACAAAAACCTGCGCATTTTTCAAAATTTGTAACAACTCTTCTGGTTGCACAAAACCAAGCAAAATAATATCTTTTTTATATACACTGCGATCAATCACCTGTTGTATTTCTTCAAAACCACAACCTTGTTTACCAACCAAAATTAATTTTAAATCTAGAAACTGTTTTTTTACCAAATCAAATGCTTCCACAATTCTCTTGGTATTCTTTTTTTCCTCAAGTCGACCAATCGATAATATGTATTGACCATATTTATTTCCTCCTGCTGGTTTTTCTAAATTATATTTTTTTGAATCGTAGGCCAATGGGACTACTTTTATTTTATTTGCAAGGGGTTCCTCCACTCGCTTTGCTCGGTCGAAATGACAGCGTGGATTCCCGTTTTCACGGGAATGACAATAAAATTTCAATAATTCTTTTTTATTAAATTCAGTTGATGTCAAAATTATTTTAGATTTTTTCGCAATCAAACGATTCATCCATTTTAAATATTGCCGACCAAAAAATCTATAGGCCGACGGATATGCTTCAAACGCACTATCATGCACCATCACCATCGAATTTTTTGGTGCCAAAAATGGTAATAACTGACCTGGAGAAAAATAAACATCCGGCGGATTTTTCCAAAGCTCAAACGCCAAGCGAAATTGACTCCACATTTTTTTCAAAGGCCAATTTAAAATTTTTACTTCCCAATTTTTTGGCAATATTGCCAACTCCGGCAACAATTTTTTATTAGAATACAAAACCACCTTCGTATCCGAAGGTATTATTTTTTTTAATTCCTGAATAACCTGCCAACAATATTCCTCCACTCCCGTACGCTGAACCTTGTTAGCGTGAGAACAATCAATTCCAATCAACATAAAAAAATAAATAATTAGAAGACAAGTAGGGGAAAATATTGGTTTTTAAACCGCCACGGAACTCCAGCCTCACAGCTGGAGTGAGTGAGAGTGCAGTTTTGTCAAAACAAAACCGACACGTGTTTAAAAATTAATATTTTCTCCCACTTGTCTGAAAAATACGTATCCGAAAAAAAAGAAGAAACTATTTAGTCGCCAAAATACTACGCTTATAACTATCCAAATTATCCAACGCAATCCCCGTCCCCTTGGCCACACACAACAACGGCTCTTCCGCCAAATAAGTCGGCACCCCAGTCGCTTGCGCCACCAGCTCGGTCAAATTGCGTAACATCGAAGAACCACCAGACATTATGATACCCTTATCCATCACATCCGCTGACAATTCCGGTGGAGTATCATAGAAAACTCTTTTTATCGAATCAATCAAAATACCCAGTTCATGTTGCAAAGCCTCCGTAGTATCATCCGAAGTTACGGTAATAATACGCGGCAAACCATGTACCATGTCTCGTCCTTTGACTTCCATGAACAACGGCTTATCCATAAACATCGCCGAACCAACGGTAATTTTTATTTCCTCTGAAGTGCGTTCTCCAATTGCCAAATTATATTTTTGACGAATGTGTTCCATGATAGCTTTGTCGAATTTTGTGCCACCAACCCGAGTTGATCCACTCGAAACAATTCCACCCAAAGAAATCACGGCAATCTCCGCAGTCCCGCCACCAATATCTATGATCATATGACCGGAAGCCGCCCCAATCGGGATATCCGCTCCGATAGCCGCTACAATCGGTTCTTTGATAATATAAGCCGCTCGCGCCCCAGCTGCGATCGTCGCGTCAATTACCGCACGTCTTTCGGTCGAGGTAATACCAGCCGGTACCGCCACCATCACTTCCGGTCGAAACAAACGCGCTCCGCCCAAAGCTTTATTGATAAAATAGCGCAACATTGCCTCTGTGATCTGATAATTTGCAATCACTCCATCTTTGAGTGGACGTTCAGCAATAATAGTGTCAGGAGTTCTCCCTAACATATCTTTAGCTTCCAACCCAACCGCCAGGACTTTGCCGTCGGCTTTGGATATTGCCACTACGCTTGGTTCATTCAAAACAATCCCTTTTTTAGGCACATATACCAAAACATTTGTCGTCCCCAGATCAATTCCTATTTTCTTGATAAACATATTATTTCCCTATTATTACCTTAAATTCCCTATCCTCCTTTAAATCAGTCGACAAATCATAACGACTATCACCATATTTATCTGGATTTTCTCCAGGAGTGGCCGCTGATAATTTTTTACCAAAATCCAACTCCAAAGTCAATTTAACACCATTTGTGCCAATTTGTTTTTGGGTTAATAAATTATATTCTCCGTTATCGATAGCCGTGACAATATTTTCCGGTAAATAATATTGAAAACTCAATTCAGCTGTACGACCAGGCTCAACAGCGATAAAACCACCAAACCACTGACGGCCATTTTCTACACCTTGATCAACCACTCCCGGTTTGGTAGATTTTTCCGATTCCATAGTTCCTGATGCCCTGATCAATTTACTACCAACCGGCACATACACTCGAGCATAATCGCGATAGCGTGAAGTACGCCAATCAAACTTACCCTGATGAATAAATTTAATTTTGGCGGTAGCTACAAATTTGTCGGTAGTAGTTGGAATAATAGTGTAAGTTAGTTCACGTTTTAAAACCGCATCAGTTTTTAAAGAACCAAGATTGGCATCCGCCCACAACAAATAATCACCGACAGTAGATTTCATTTTTCCCGCCCAATCTTTACTAATAAAAATATTTTGTTCATCATTATCTTGCGCAAAAAATACTACTTGTTTTTCTTTTAGTAAACGCTGTGATAAATCATAATATTTTTGCCATTTGATAAATACGTCAAAACGCAAATTGTCCAACAAAGAATAAGCCAAATCACGCAACATGTTTTTGCGCTGTACAAACTCGATTCCTTTTGACTTGTATCCATACTCCACTTCGTATTCCAATTTTTCGGTAAAATTTGCCGCGTTAAATTCTTCTCCATTAATTTTAATGGGGCCGTGAATTTTTAATATTTCTTCAATGACCGATGGAGTAAAACCAATCACCGCATCAATGTTGGGAATTTCTCCCAAACCTCCTTGTTTCAAAAATAATTCGGCTGATTTTTGTGATGAAACGGCAAAATCTGGCGACCAATTGCTATCTCTAAAATACCATCTGGCTACTTTTAGATATTTTGTGATTGGATCCGGTGCGACTGATTCAAAATCTTTTTTGCCGGTATTGTCTATAATCTCCGTACCTTCTACTTTTAGTAAATGCGGCGTGCCTTTGTCCATTTGTAGTAGAGCATAGGCACCAATAAAACCACCACCGGGACGCAACTCAGTATTGTTTAAAAATAATATTAAATAAGTGCGCGGTTTTTCAAAACCCAAAACGGTTTGTAACAAATTTTTTTCAACTGGATTGGTTGTGAACTGATTGGAAACTTCCTTGACCACTGCTTTTTGCAAATTACCGGAACGAATAGACCAATAACCAAAACCAGCTACACCAATTATGAGCAAAAATATTGTCACTAATATTATTTTAAAAATTTTCATATGGCTCTTTTTTTAGCTGAAACATTAAAACCAAGATACTTTCCAAACATCAAATGAGTGACAGCATCAATACATGGCGCTGAAGAAAATATAATAAGGGAAACCGGCACTAATACCCATTGCAACAACATAAACAAATATTTATATTTTGGATGACTATCGGGACGTGGTGGCAAAATTAACATACTGATAATTGCGGAGAAAATCAAACCAAGGGTTGCAATACTCATCAAATTTTCTAATACATGTGGAGTGTTAAAAAACAAAGCACTTTGACGAACTTCGTTACTGGCTACCCACAATGGCAAACGCCCCAAAACTGTCAAAAGTATGGCCACTACCGCCCAGCTCCATTTGCCCTCCCATTCATGAAATAAAATTGAAGTTTTTTTCCACCAACTTATCTCCGGATGTTTTTTAAATTGCCACAATAGATACGGAATATTTTCTGTACCCCAAGCCCAACGCCGTTGTTGTAAATACAAATTTTTTAAACTTTTAAATAAACTTTCGTCACGCACTGTATCCATCGATACTGGGATATAAAGAGGAGTCACGGTGTAGTCACCACCATAGTGCAACCAACATTGAAAAAATATTCGTGAATCTTCACTCACAATATCTTTGGCATGACCGCCACTTTCTAGTGCCGCCTGCAAACTCATACTATGCGAGGAAAAAGTCACCAAACTATCCAACCGTGCTAGAGAAAATAACATCCAAAAACTGGTACCAAAAGCCATCACCCGTAATATCGACGGCGACTCCCACATGTTATTGTTATACAAAGTAATTGGTTGAAAGGAACTACGCTCCGGATGTGGATGCAAACAATACATATAATTGAGGTGAGCAAAATACTGAGGATGGACCACCGTATCAACGTCAAACACCGAAATTATAACATTGCGATAATTCCATTGACGAACATCGACATACTTTTTAAATTCCAATTCGGCGTTATGAATATTTGATCCTTTGCCTGGAATTTCATCAAGCAAATTATCCGGATGAGTATAATACAAAATATCCGCAAATTTACCACTGAAATTTGCTTTTACTTTTGCCTGTACTTTGTCCCAATTGGCCTGACGACGCGCTTCTCCTGAGATAACCACATACAATCGACTGGCCGGATAACTGGAATTTAAAAATGCCTGCAGTGTCCCTGCGACCACTTCATAACTTTCATTGGCCAGAGGTAAAAATACTACATTTTTTTTAGTTTCCCAGTTGGAAAATTCAGTTTTTAATTTGGATAGCCAATCGGTTTTGATAGCTTTGCGAAATCTAGTCCAAGACAAAATAAGATAAAAAGAAAAATATACCACCCGCAACACCCAATAAACATCAAAAATAATAATGGCGTAAATAATTATCAGCGGATAAAAAAAAGATAACAAAACACCGGCTATCAATGTAAACCAAATCGATAAACCAGGTAAAATTTCATAAAACCGATAACGTTGATAATCTGATAACATGTCACTAATTTTTACTGCCACCAATATTAGCCGGAGCGCTATATTGAGCGCTGGCATATTGCCCTATTGGTGACGCTTGAATATCTTTGATTAAATTTTTATACCAATCTTCAACTGCTAAAACTGGAATTTGCAACGCATACGACAAGGTGTTAACTACAGTGACCGCAATTCGAGTGGCGGTAAATTTTCCTTTTCCAACTACCACTGCCAAACCGCGTAAATCAGAAAGTTGTCTACCTTCGTTCGATAATAATTGATCAACAGACACCAACAGATCACTATCTTTTCCAAATTCACGTTGAGTCCATTTGGTATCCAAACAATAATGAAAAAGGATTTTGTCGTTAGACGAATTATCAATCAGTAAATACATAAAAGCTTTAGCCTAATTTTAATTCATCTACTGCAAAAATATGTTTGGCTTCAAAAATAGAGTATAGAAAACGATCACCAATTTCACGTCTTTCAGAAAATTCTTTTTCGTCTAAAATAGTATAACGAACAGCATGGTTTAAAAACTTTTCAAAATCACGAATTACCTTGGCTACTGCTATCGCTTTGATATCACCAACAAATAAAATATCCGTTCCAACATCTGTTGTGTTAGTAAAAAATCCAGTCAAAATCATCACTTTTATGTCCCCAGCTCGCTTCTTTAACAAATCAACAAAATTACGTTCCTCCAAAAGTTGAGTTTTTTCTAACAACGCACCCAATTCTTCATGAAGAAAAAATCCGGTATTTATTTTATAATATTTTGATCTTTCCGTACCGGCCTCTTCTTCTTTGGATTGCCCATATTCTATTTGTTTTATAATGCCCATTTCTTCCAGATTGGCGAGTTCCCGACGAACGGCATTTAATTGAATTTCAATAGTTCTAGAAAGTTCGCGCACAAAATAAGCTCGCTCTTGATTTCCATAAAACAAACGCAAAAGTTTTATTCTTGTTATTGAACCAAAAAGGTGTTCAAGCATAATTACATTTTTTTCAATTTTAAATAGACCAAAAAACGCACTTTCTTTCTCTTGATATTTATTAGACTTATGACAATAAATATAGTATACTACAGGCGTTTATGGATTACAAGCTACAATTACACGAGTTTTTTATCGAAGGAGGCAACCGGGAAAAATCCCATGTGCTACTTCATATTACCGAACCCTCCAATGAAAAAGAACGACAAAAGGGCTATTTTTTTGCTGTTTGTGAATTGAATAACACCACCACCAAAGATATCGTCAAATTACAAAACATTGTCGATGAAATTGAATCTCGCTATTACGAAGCACCGCAAAACATCAACGAAAACTCCTTAGAAACAGTTTTAAAAAATATTAACCGAGAAAACAAACCAGCCACTGATGAACAAGTTCAAAAACACTGTGTCATTGGGGTAGTAAAAGATCAAGCAGTGATCTTCTCATTTTGTGGTCACCCCAAAATGTTACTTTTTTATAAAGCCAAAGATGAATTATATAAACAAATAGATTTAATTTCTGACAATCAAGACGAAACCAATGAACAACTTTTTTCTCAAATTGTCGAAGGAAAAATTACACCCAATGATTTCTTGTTTATTGGCACACCAAAACTCAACGAATACTTTAACGACGACCGTTTACAAAAAATCATTACTACCCACCCATCCAGCCAAAGCGCCCAACATATTGAGCGTGTACTATCCGATATCCGCAATGAATTTTCGTTTGGGGGTATGATAATTCATTTAAACGAGGACAAAGCATCCATAACAACTGAAAAGAAAAGACACCCACTATTGAAAGGTGGATCCATCAAATCATTACACAATTTATTCGCTACTGAAAAAAATACCGCCAGTACCATGTCGCCATCGTTATTTCCCAATATAAACGATCGAATAAAAACTGCTTTTCGAAAAGAACAAGGCGAAGAAGTGATAAAAGAAGAAAATAATACAACACCGACAGTACCGGCTGAAATTAATTCTGCCCATCTCAGACAATATCGCGCCAAACCACCAATTCCACAAAAAACCGACCGTTACAAACAAATTTTAAACACTGTTTTAAACACAACTATAACATGGCTCAAGTATGGTGCCAATTTTATCTGGTTATTTATTTTAATATTTTTTCGTTTATTGATAAACATCGGCCATTTTATATCACTATTGTTTTTGGTTATCACCAACTACAAAAATCGTCGACGCAATATTTTAGACAACTGGTCTGGACAATGGCGCAATTTTAAATTGAGCATAAAAAACTTACCAAAAACTACCAAAATATTATTTGTTATAAGCATTCTAATACTGATTATCTTTGTTTCCAGTATTTTTTATATTCGGACAAATCAAATACGATTAACACAAGAAAAACAGTCTCAGGAAATTATTAGAAATATTATCGCCCACAAAGATGCCGCCGAAAGTTCAGCTATATACCGAGATGATTCCACAACATTGAGCGAAACCCAGACGGTAAAAAATTTGATTTCTCAACTGGACTGCAAAAAATACAAAAAAGAATGCGACGAATTTAATCGCCAAATGGATACAGTGCTTTCACAGATTCGCAAAGAAATAATAGCTACACCGGATTTGATTTTTGATTGGAGCAAACAAACTATAAATTTATCTCGCATGGCCAAAATTAATAATCAAATTTTGGTTTTACCAACCAATTCGTCAACTATTACCATCTATAATTTACTAACCAAACAATCAAAATTATTAACTACCAATCTAAATAATTTCAACGACATTGCTGTACCAAAAGAAAATGATTACGCTGCAATTTTATCTGACAATAAAACCGTTACTCTTTATGACCCAACCAATTATTCCATAAAAACCGCTGACATCTCTTACCCCAAAAATGATATCAAAATTAACGATCTTATAGTTTACAATCGCCGTCTGTATAGTTTGGACACTACTAATAACCAAATCTACAAACATGAAAATATAAAAAACGGTTTTGGTCCGGGCAAAGAATGGATAAAAGATGTCTCAGTTAATATTAAAGACGGTTCTTCGTTCACTACTGATGGCGATATGTTTGTCAGTAAAACCGACGGATCAGTCGAAAAATTAACTGCCGGCAACAAACAACCATTTGAAATTTTAGGATTAGATCCAGCTTTAAAAACCGGTAGCCAAATTTGGACTTACACCGACAAACAATATATATATTTACTGGATAATACCGGCAAACGTCTAATAATTTTACAGAAAGACGGCCACCTAAAAAATCAAATCACCGCCAAAGAATGGAAAAATCCAAGTGGCATGATTATTGACGAACAAAATAAAACTGCCTATATTTTAGACAGTAATAAACTTTATCAAATCAACCTCTAAATAAAAACACAGTAAATTTACTGATTTTTGTCAATAAAAAATCCCCCAAAAAATATATCGGGGGATTTTATTTTTGAAAACTATTATTTCAAAGTTACTTTACCACCAGCTGCTTCGATGGCCTTCTTCATCACTTCGGCTTCTTCTTTCTTTAGACCTTCTTTGATCATTTTAGGAGCAGCATCTACCAAAGCTTTGGCATCTGCTAGACCTAAACCAGTCAAATCTTTGACCGCTTTGATCACATTGATCTTGTTTGCTCCAAAATCAGTTAATTCAACGTTGAATTCTGTTTTTTCTTCAACAGCGGCGGCGGCTGGAGCGGCAGCAGCCATCATCATAGCTGGAGCAGCAGCGGAAACACCAAATTTTTCTTCCAATACTTTTACTAATTCGGCCAAATCTAAAACGGACATTTTTTCTACTTGTTCCACCAAAGTCTTAAACTTCTCAGGAACAGTTACGATTTTTTCTTCTGACATAAGTTTATAAGGTTAATTAAGCTTTTGCTTCTTTAATATTATTAAGAACATTTACTAAACCGCGCAAATTGCCGGCAAGCACATTGACAAAGCCAGAGATTGGCGCATTGAGAGTACCAACCAATTGACCGAGTAATTGTTGTTTGCTTGGCAAGCTGGCCAAATTCATCACCGCTGCAGTATTGATAAATTTACCTTCGAGCACACCACCGTAAACACTTACGGATTCGTGAGTTTTAGCAAATTCACTAACAATTTTAGCAGCCGAAATTTCATCCGGACCAGACAAGGTAACGATACCGCCGATGAAAGCTTTTGGATCGGCAGTTACACCTAAATCCTCAAACACTCTTTTTACCAAAGTTTTTTTGGCTACTTGCACCTGAACTTTTTCTGCTCTAGCTTGTTTGCGTAAAGCTTCAAAATCCAATACCTTTAAACCAGTAAAATTGGCAAAAACAGCGCCTTTACTTTCTTTCAAACCACCAGTCAAAGACTCAATAGTTTGTATTTTTTGTTGTCTTGTTTTTGGCATAATCTTTTAACAAAAAAATCTGTGTTTCCACAGACAAATTATACAGTACAAATCGACTCTTACCTTGTCATTCCCGCGAAAGTGGGAATCTAAGCATTTTGTACCTCGGCAGGTAATTAAGGCTTGCGCCTCCTGCTATCTATGGTGCGGATATGATAATGGATTAGGAAAGTTTTGTCAATAGCGACAAATATATGAACTTTAAAATAAATTATTTATCTAATTTTAGCCAAAATAACATCAGTACCATTGACAATTTTGAGGTTTATATGATAAATTATTTTGTTGCCCAGCAACATCGTTCGTTCTTTAACATGCTTTTGGTTTGCCATCGCCAAGACTCCTCATCGAGAGGGTTTGCACAGGTACTATTATGCTCCCGTTTCTCGGAATTATCATGGCGGCTTCGGTGGTCTGGTTGGTGATTGGGGCAATCATCTCCGGCTACTACGAAAACAAAATCGGCTTCTTGGAAGCCAAGATCAAGGACATCACGATCACGCATGAAGAGCGCCTCAAACAAGCGGAACGCATGCTGATCTACGCTCGCAGGGTCATCGACAACCGGTGGTTCTTCAACAACGGGCAGGCAACCCAATGGTTTGTCAACTACTGCGATCGCTACGACCCTGCGCGAAAATAGAAGAACACCGCCGAGCTCCAGACCTACCTCGTGACCAAGCGGCCCGAGCTGCGCAAATACATGAAGAAGGAGTGACGACATCAACTTCTACCCGCAAGGGATGGGTAGACGACTTTTGCAAGATCGTCCCTACTCGTTTTCATCATAATTTATTTGTGATAAAAACGAGGACGATCTTGTTTAAAATGAAAATACTCGATTGATTTCGAGTATTTTTTGTTTGTTAATTATTATTTTATAACGCATTTCTTACACCGCCAACTGCGCAAACGGCTCCATACCCATCACTTTATTTTTATCCTCCGGTGTAAATACTTTTTTATCAGCTAATATTTCTACCACAGTTTTTACTTTCGTATCTTCTTTACGCAACAAAATCATCATATCCCCGCGCTGTTCCGCCATTTTTCTATCCAAATAATCTTTGGTGACCATTTGAGACTTAATCGAACCAATTTCACCTTCAACTCCATCAAGACTGTCTTCAAGCTTATCAAACCTTTCTTCAGTTTTGGTAGCAAAAATATTTACCGCTTCAGCCAAATCATTTACTGTTTCTGATAAAGTATTTACCTTTTTTGATAAAGTATTTACCTTTTCTGATAAAGTATTTACCGATGACAGGACGTCATTTAAAGTTGTTTTCTTATTGTTATTTTGTTCCCCCATATATTTATAAATTAAATACTAACTTAGTATAACAAAATAAAAAATACTTGGCAAATATAGTTAAAAAATGAAGATTTTAGCTAATTATTGTCCCAATAATTTTTTCCTCCCTTTTCAGTACCTTCGCCAAATCTTTTAAATTACTTCCGTTCATCACCACCACTTTTAAACCAAGCTTTTCTGCCTCTTTGCTGGCAATTGGATCAAACGGGGCGTTAGCTCCTGGCACCCATTTATTACCAACAATTTTTCGAAATTCTTTCCAACTAATATTTTCTATTTTTTTGGCATCGGTAAATTTATTTGGATCTTTATCATAAACATATTCAATATTGGACAAATTTATTACTGTCTTGGCACCATATCTTTTTGCAAGTAGAACGGCATCATAATCGGTAGAATGCCCAGGCTTCCAGCCACCAGAAAACAACAAAGCTTTTGTCCATTTTATTTTATCATTTTCTGTTTTTACAATTTCATTTTGCGCCAATTTTCCAAACAAAACTTTCATAAAATTGGCATTGAAATGGGTAGTATAAATGCCAATCCAATCCAAATCAGAAAATTTTTCTACTCCGACTGATCTGGCTGCTGCTTGATATTCACGACACACTCGCCCGCCGCCACAAACTATCACAAAACGATAGCCGTTTTTTATATTTTTTATAACAAACGCTTTAAAATTTTTCAAAAACTCTAAGTCAAAACCATTTGTTCCGTTAATCAGCGAACCTCCCAGTGACAACACTACTATTTGTTCTTTTTTCTTAGCCATAATTATTTGTTAAATATCCCATTTAAAACCCAGCTCACAATCGACATCGTCAACGCTCCCCAGAAAGCTGGCCAAAATCCATCGACCCCAAAACCTTTTACAATCGTAGCTGCCAACCAAAATAAAAATGCATTAATAATCAGAGTAAATAAACCTAGAGTTAAAATATTTACCGGCAAAGTTAAAATAATTAAAACCGGCTTAATCAACGAATTAATAAGACCCAAAACCAAAGCGGCAATCAAAGCGGTATAAAAACTCTGCACTTTTATACCCGGCACAAAATAAGTAACCAACATCAATGAAACCGCACTTATTAACCAACGTAAAAGTATAGACATATCATCGTTTTAATTCTTTAATTTTATTTTCCATTTTATCTAAATAACCTTTTAGATCTTTGACAATTTCCGATCCCTCTTCAAATTTTTTTATTCCGTCTTCCAAATCTATTTCTTCCTTTTCAAACCATTTCACAATTTTTTGTAATTCCTGATAAGATTTGGCAAAATTAAATTTTTTATCAACAGCCATATTATAATAATTTAGTTTGTTTACTTTTAGATTTTGACACTTCAGCCACAATACTTCCTTGACCAAATTCTATCATGATTTCATCCCCCATGTCCACTTGTTTGGCACCGCGCACTATCGCTCCTTTTAGGTTACGAACGATACTGTACCCTCTTTGTAAAACTCTTTTTGGATCAATATTTTTAAACAACCTCTCCGCCGACAACACAAACTCTCGGCGTTTAGACAAAGCAGTCTGTAAAATCAGTTGTAAATGTTTAAAATTTTCCATCAAATTACGACACTTTTGTAAAGGCGTTTCTAATACTGAAGAAATAGTATAAAAATATTGTTCGACACTACGACGTTGTTTGGTGATTTTATGACTAAGTGTATTAAAAAGATGTTCAATCGAAAAATCTAAACTTGAGACAAAATCATGTTTGTCCGGCACAACTATTTCCGCCGCATTGGATGGAGTTGACGCCCGCACATCCGCCGCAAAATCCGCTAATGATTCATCACGCTCGTGACCTACTCCACATACGACTGGAATTTTAGCCCCATATACTGAACGCACTACCGCTTCACTATTAAACGCCGCCAAATCTTCGAGCGATCCACCACCACGAATTAAAACCAACACTTCACAGTCAGTTTCATGTGAATTAAAAAAATCAAACGCTTCTGTAATTTCGGTTATCGCCTGCTCACCTTGTACCGCCACATTCAACAAGTTAATTTCCACTCCCGCCCAACGATTATTTAAAATCCTTACAAAATCTCCAAAGGCGGCGCTATCACGTGAAGCAATCACTCCAATTTTTGCTGGCAATTCTGGTAATTTTCTTTTTCGATCCAAAGAAAATAACCCTTCTTCTTCCAGTTTCTTTTTCAAAAGTAAATAGGCTTTTTTGAGACTACCTTCACCTACCAATTCCACTTTTTGCACCGTCACACTAAACCGACCACTCTTGTCATGCACTTTGGGATAACCCAACACTCGTATTTTCATCCCATCTTCGAGCGGTTGAGTTAAATTAAAAACAGTAGCAAAACAATTTACTACTGCCTTGTCGTCTTTGAGATCAAAAAATATCCATTTACCTTGAGATATTTTGTATTGTGACACTTCCCCTTCAATAATAAATTCTCCGGCAATAATTCCGTTTACCTGTTCGATAAATTCTGAAACGGACAATATTGGTAACATAATTAACCAATCAATAACCTTACTAAAATATCAATAATCGGACGAATAAAATCAAACAAATAAAACATAAAAATCAACAAAATAATGAAACCATAACGATCCAAAAATGCCCTTACCTGATAGGCTGAAGGTGGCAACACGGCATACAAAATCTTTGAACCATCCAGCGGTGGAATTGGCAATAAATTAAAAACCATCAAAGTAATATTGGCCATCACAATAATTGCAAAAAATGGCGCGAATAAACTAGTTGAAAACATTCTAACTAATAGACCAAAACAAGCAGCCAATAAAAAATTGGCCAATGGCCCAGCTACACCCACCAATGCCGGACCCCATTTTTGATCTTTTAAATTATAGGGATTAAACGGTACAGGCTTGGCATAGGCAAACATAAAACGTCCACCCGTAAGCAAAAACAAACCTATCGGCATAATGATAGTTCCCCATTTATCAATATGAGCACGCGGATCAATCGTGAGCCGACCAGCATATTTGGCGGTAGGATCACCAAGTTGATAGGCCATCCAACCGTGTGCATATTCATGAATAATGGCCGAAGGTATGATAACAATAAAATAAAATAACAAAGATACAAAATCCATACAGCTCTAAATTAGGCTTTCTATTGACAAAAGGCTGATTATTTAATATAATTTCATCATCAATTATATCCTAATACCTTTAAATAATCAATCTTATGAGTAAATCTTGTACAGTTTGTGGTAAAAAAAGTGTCCGTGCCAACCATGTCAGTCATAGTAAACGCCGTGTTCCACGTCGTCAACACCCAAATCTTCAACCTCTTTTGGTAGGAACTGAAAAAGTAAAGGCCTGTTCATCTTGCCGTCGCACCGCCTCTAAAAAATCCTAAACAACCACGATGAAAAAAGTTTTCCCATTCATTATCACTATTGTCATTGTTATTTTTGCTATTTGGTTAGTTTTTTTGCCAAGCAAAGTTTCTAGTATTCCAAAAGAGTCTATTTTATTTGTTGGTGAAGGTTGTCCACATTGCAAAATAGTTGAAGATTTTATCTCAGCCAATGGTGTAGATAAAAAAGTTCAATTCAGCACCAAAGAAGTTTGGCACGACCAAGACAACGCTTTATTAATGACCAAAATCTGGAATCAATGTGGTTTGAATACTCAGACAGGCATGGGAGTGCCGTTGTACTGGGATGGCATTAGTTGCTACAGTGGACAGGAAGAAATAATAAATTACTTCAAAACCAAAATATAATCTTCTCCTGTCATTCCCGCGAAAGCGGGAATCCAAAAAAATAGATTCCCGTTTGCACAGGAATGACAGTTAAAAAACCCTCGAATCATCGAGGGTTTTAAGTTTCCGGTTAAGGGTTTAATGTCCCTAACTTGTAGGGTGGTTGACCGCACGTTTACCCCACAGGATAAACAAATATTGGCCATCCAACATTAAAAAATTGTAGAACATTTTTT
>JAVHOZ010000059.1:0-2416 GCA_036170335.1 Candidatus Magasanikiibacteriota bacterium
TAATAAATTAATACTTGTCTCGCGACTCGAAGTTATGAGCCGAGGCTCATCCTTTGACCCTCGCGGGTCAAAAAAGCGAAAGAGTTGTTGTAACCTGTGTTTTTTTATGAAAATTTTAAGTATTTTTAAATACGATCGTACTCATGCATCGTCACCTGAGACTCAATTTGTTTAGCCGCTTCAATCGCTACTGCCACCACAATCAGCAAACTAGTACCACCGATTTTAAATGAAGCTGAACCGGAAGCTCCTTCAACCAATAGTGGTAAAATAGCGATCAAGCCCAAGAAAGTGGCGCCAACCAAATTGATACGATTGACAGTCTTGCTTAAATATTTTTCGGTTTCCTTACCGGGACGAATACCCGGAATAAATCCACCCTGACGTTGGAGATTTTCAGCAATTTTTTGTGGATGAAAAATAACAGCCGTATAAAAATAAGTAAAAAAGAAAACTAGTAAAAAATAAGACAAGCCATAAAATATTTGATTTTGAAACAAGGCGATCGTCTTTACTGCCACTGTCGACAGCCAAGCACTGCGAGCGTGTACAAAAAATTGAGCAATCATCGGAGGAAATAATACCAAAGAGATAGCAAAGATAATTGGAATCACACCAGACATATTTACTCGGATTGGCAAATGGGAAGAAGAACCACCATAGACATGGTTACCACGCATTTGTTTGGCATAATTTACTGGAATATTGCGTTGACCTTCATTGATAAATACTACTCCTACTACTGTTAAAACTGCCACACCCGCCATCATTACAAAAGTATACAAATCTGATGAAGTGTAGTTTACAAAAGCATCACGTAAAATTGTTGGTAATGAAGCCACGATACCGGCAAAAATCAAAAGCGACATGCCATTGCCAACTTTCTTTTCGGAAATTAACTCACCTAGCCACACCAAAAACATTGTTCCGGCAGTAATAGTGGCCATAATCGTGATCATTCTAAAAGTTGTCAGATCAGATAAAATTGGACTGGAAGAATTTTGCAACAAACGGATCATCCCAAATGATTGCAAAAATGCGAGCGGTACTGTCAAATAACGAGTATACATGTTAATTCGCTGTTGACCGGACTCACCTTCTTTGGTAATTTCCTCTAGAGCCGGCACAATCATCGCGAGCAACTGAAAAATAATCGAAGCGGTAATATATGGCGCCACTCCCAACATGATAACTGAAAAATTGGCCATTGTACCACCGGAAAAAATATTTAACAAACCAAGAATCTGATTACCAGCCAAATAATTTTTTAAATTGGCAACATTTACTCCCGGCACCGGCACATGTGAAGCCAAACGAAACACCACCAACATGGCGACGACAAATAAGATATTATTTCTAATATCTTTAATTTTCCAAACTTGTTCAATTTTTTCCCACATAAAGTGAAGGGTTATTTAACTTCTCCTTTAGCTTTTTCGATAGCAATTTTTGCACTAGCGGTTGTTTTGAGACCTTCAACGATTAATTTTTTAGTCAATTCTCCAGTTCCA
Organism: Candidatus Magasanikiibacteriota bacterium; assembly: GCA_036170335.1. Taxonomy (GTDB): domain Bacteria; phylum Patescibacteriota; class Patescibacteriia; order Magasanikbacterales; family GWA2-37-8; genus CAIOJG01. Next base: position 1,512 of record JAVHOZ010000059.1, read on the forward strand.
ACTACTTTGGCAGTTTTTACTGAAGCAGCGATAACATTTTTTTCTTTTAAAGTAACCAAATTTACAGTTTCACCAACAGCAAAATGTTTTTCCAAATCACTCAAATAAACTTCGGTTGGCCTGGTGGCAATACTAGTAAAACCACGTAACTTTGGAGTAGATTGCATCAAGCGTTTGAAACCTTTTAATTTTAAACCACGACTACCACCAGAGCGAGCAGTTTGTCCTTTACCGCCATGTCCGGAATAATTTCCATGACCAGAGGCGTTACCACGACCAAGTTTTTTGGCACTATGGCGTGAACCTTTAGAAGCCTTTAGAGTATGGATGGCTAATTTCATATAAAAAATTATTTTTTAGTTTTGTTAGTTTTATCGGCACTAACTTTTTCTTTATTTTTTTTTTCTACTTTTATTTCAGAAACTTGCACTGGAGCAACGGTGTGTTTAACCATATTTTTTGGAGCACTCACGTGCAATGCTTTTAGAGCTTCAAAAGTAGCTTTAATAATAGTAATTTTATTTTTTGTTTTTCCAACAATTTTGGAAGAAACATTTGGTACACCAGCCAAATCCAATACCACACGAACAGCGCCACCAGCAATAATACCAGAGCCTCTTGGAGCTGGTTTCAACATTACTTTGGCCGCTTTGAATTTCATATAAACTGCATGCGGAATGGTTTCATTTACCATCGGCACTTTTATGAGATTCTTTTTGGCTTGACGAGTGGCTTTGTCTACACCAATCTGCACATCTTTGCCTTTTTCAACACCAAAACCAACGCGACCCTTGCGATCACCAACTACTACTAAAGCACGAAAACTCATATGCTTTCCACCTTCAGTCACACGAGTTACCCGAGCCAAATCCAAAAGTTTCTGATCAAATTCAGGCTTTTCTCTT
>JAVHOZ010000060.1:0-11453 GCA_036170335.1 Candidatus Magasanikiibacteriota bacterium
GTCAGGTGGCGGATGATGGTACTCCATTTCCAAAATTACTTTCAGATAAAGGTGTGCTTCCCGGCATAAAAGTAGATTTGGGAGTAAAAGAGCTTGTAGGTTCGCCAACAGAAAAATTGACATTTGGTTTGGATGGTTTGGGTGATAGACTAAAAGAATATTATTATCTAGGAGCTAGATTTGCCAAATGGCGCACGGTGATTACAATCGGCGATGGTATTCCAACCGAAAATTGTATTAGAAAAAACATGCAGGCTTTGGTACAATATGCCAAAATTTGTCAAGAAAATAAAATAGTACCGATTGTCGAACCGGAGGTTTTGATGGATGGTGATCATGCTGTTGAAAAATGCTACGAAGTGACTAAAAAAACTTTAGCGGTATTATTTGAAGAATTAAAATTAGCGGAGGTAGATTTGTCCGGTTTGCTTTTAAAACCAAATATGGTAATTACTGGTTTGAAAGCAAAAAAAACTCCATCGGCAGTAGTGGCTGAACAAACTTTACGATGTTTTAATGAGGTTGTGCCAAAAGAAGTGGCTGGAATAGTATTTTTATCTGGCGGTCAAAGTGAAGTTGAAGCATGCCAAAATCTAAATGAAATTGTAAAAAAAGTCCAAAATGCGCTTTGGAAATTTACTTATTCATTTGGTCGGGCTTTACAAAACACCGCTCTAAAAGTTTGGTCTGGAAAAGCAGAAAATGTAGAAAAGGCGCAACAAGCTTTCTTGCATCGAGCCTCTTTGGACAGCGCCGCTTCGCTTGGGAAGTATGATTCTGCTCAAGAAATAGCTTAAATATCACATTTTTTTATATATTCACAGAAAGACTGTCGAGAATATTTTGACAGTTTTTTTGTTTATGGTATAATCCTATTAAGGCTAATATAAGAGAAATATGGATTTAACTATCTTCAAAAAATTAGGTTTTTCTGAGAAAGCTGCACGCATATATTTGACACTCATTAGTTTAGGGCCTTCTTCTGTACGCAATTTAGCGAAAAAGACTGAATTCAATCGTGGTACTGTTTATGATAGTTTAAAATGGCTCAAGGATGTTGGGGTTGTGAACTATTATGAAAAAGAAGCCAAACAATTTTTTGTGGCCGAGGACCCGGATAAATTGTATGACTTGGTAAATAAACAGGCCGAACAGTTACAGGAAATAAACAAAAAAATGAAGGATGTGGTGCTGGAGCTAAAGTCAGTTTACGATACTGGCGGGCAGCGACCGGTGGCACGCTATTATGAAAAAGGGGAAATACGAAAAATATTGGAACAGGTGTTAGCCCGTTGTGAAGAAACCGGTGAGTTGGAATATCGGGTATACTCCGATCTCTCGATTCGAGATTATCTATATGAAGGATTTGGGTCGTTTAGTGACGCTCGTATTGCCAAAAACATAAAAGTAAAAGCCATCGCGATTGGTGGTGGTGGTGAGTTGCGTGGTTTGGATGAACGCAAATGGTTGGATATAAAAAAAGATTCACCTACTTATATTATTATCTACCCAAATAGCACGGCCTATATTTCTTTAAATCCGCACGGTGATTTGGTAGGTGTGGTAATCGAAAACGATGGTGTATATCAGACCCAAAAAGGAATTTTTGATGCCTTATGGAAGACTTTAAAATAATTTTTAATTATGTTTGGTTTTAGTTTTATTGATTTGGATGATACTCTGTATAATACGTTCCTTCTTAAAGAAGATATTTTTAGTTTTTTTTCAGCTTGCAGTGTTACGCGCAAAGATTATTTAAAATCTTATAACCAAGCGGTGTTTGGTTCGGTAGTTGGATACTTTGATTATACCTTTAAAAAACATGCCGATATTTTACGTGAAATGAATTATAAAATTCCTGATTCTACTGTCAAAGAATTAAATAATTTATTAAATAAAAATTATAACGACTCGCAAGCGGAACAGTTTTTGGTAGATCTTAAAAAAATTAGTCACAGAATAATATTATTAACTGCTGGTCAACGAAATTTTCAACAAAAGAAAATAGATTCTACCGGATTGGCAAAATATTTTGATCAAATAATAATTATAGATGGTGGAAAAAGTCAAAAAATATTAGATGTAGTTGAACAGACTAAAAAAGTTTTGTTTGTAAATGATAATTTGAAAGAAAATATTCAGATTAAACAGGATTTGCCGTATGTTGTAGTAGTGGCCAAAAAACATAAAGTATTATGGAAAGAAGATGATTACAAGACTAATAATGATCTACCGTGTTTTGATTCATTAAATGAGATAAAAGATTATGCCACTCGATCTCTCTAAAATTGGTGTAGTAGTTTTATCGGCTGGTAAAGGCACTAGGTTAAACTGCGCTGATAAACCAAAAGTGATGCTGGAAATTGGTGGACAGCCGATTGTTTCTTATATTGTGAATACATTAAAACAGGCAGGTTTTAGAAAGGAACAAATTTGTTTGGTGGTTGGTTTTAAAAAAGAAATTATTAAAGATTTTTTTAAAGACGAGGTTAATTACGTGGTGCAAGAAGAATTATTAGGTACTGCGCATGCCACTTATTTGGGGATAAAAAGTTTGCCAAAAGAAATAGAGCAAGTGTTGGTTTTAGGTGGTGATGATAGTGCTTTTTATCAGATGAATACTTTGTTGGATTTTTTAAAACAGCATCTAAACAATAATTGTATGTTATCACTATTGAGTGTTGAAGTAGAGAATCCATTTCAGTTGGGCAGAATAGTAAGACAAGATGATAAAATAGAAATAATTGAAAAAGAATATTTGACAGAAGAACAAAAATTAATTAATGAAATAAGTACCGGCACATTTGTATTTGATAGAAAATGGTTTGAAGAGATTTTTCCACGTATGCCAAAGCTGAGAAAACTGGGTGAATACGGTTTACCGACAGCAATGGCGATGGCGCGTGAAGAAAAACAAAATTTCCAAGTCATAAAATTAAATGATCCAAACCAATGGCAGGGAGTAAATAATTTTGAAGAACTAAATTTGGCCGATCGATTGAAAACTACAAAATAATATAAATTCCTGCGGAATTTGAAATTTCGTCAGGTCTCGTAAGAAATAAAATTAATTTTATTTCTTAGCTCAACCTTAGAAAATATGAAAAATAAAAAATTTATCACCGGTTCGGATATGGCGGTAAAAGCAGCTATCGATGCAGGTGCACAAATGATGTATGGTTATCCAATAACACCAGCGACGGAAATTTTTACCGGTTGGATAAAAAATAAACAAAATTTTTTACAGACTGAGTCTGAAATTTCGGCCGGTTTTGCAGTTTGTGGTGGAGTGTTGGCTGGGCAAAAAGCTTTTTCGGCAACTTCCGGTCCGGGGCATATTTTGATGCAAGATGGTTTTGTAATGGCCGAAGGTATGCGATTGCCGTTTGTTTTGTTTGCCGCTCAACGTGGTGGCCCAAGTTCCGGTACCGTGATTTATTCACAACAAGAAGTTATATTGGCCTGTTATGGTGGTAATGGTGAAGGAATGCGATTGGTCTATTCTCCTTCTGGCCCGGAAGAATTATATACACTGACCAGGCGCGCTTTTAATGAGGCTTGGCAATATCGTTTTCCCGCAGTAATTTTGACCGACGGTTATACTTTGAAGGAAAAATCCGTCGTTGATTTTTCATTGATTAAAGAAATGAAAAATGTGCCTGCCTATCCGTTGATAAGTGAAGACAAAGTTATTCATTGGCCAAATATTTTTACAGCTGAAGAAGAGTTATATCACGAATTGGTTTTGGCTAAAGCAGATTTTGATAAAATTAGTCCTCTGGTGACAACGTCTGAATCCATTCAAACAGGTGATGCCGAAGTGTTGCTAATAGCACACGGTATTGTAGCGGTGGCGGCCAAGGAAGCGCTAGTGCAGTTACGAAGTGAAGGACAAAAAATTGGGCTATTTAGGCCGGTCACATTAAGACCGTTTGATAAAGTTGCTTTGGACAAGGTTGTTGGCGGTAAGAAAGTAAAAAAAGTGATTGTGGTAGAATCCAGTTTTGGACAGTTGGCACGATTGGTTAAAGATGCCTTGGATCCTACTTTAGGAAAACCATTTGAATATATTCAGTACCCGGCTCTAGGGATAGAGGTCGATGCAATGATTTTACAAATAAAAAAATTAATTGTATGAGTGAATTTATTCCAGTAAAATTTTGTAATGGTTGTGGGTATCCGATTATTTTGATGTTGCTTAATAAAATTTTAAAAGAAATGGATTTGTCGGCCAAAACTGTTTTGGGTTTGGATATTGGTTGCTCACTATTGGCTTGGAATTATTTACCGGTAAATACTTTTCAAACTCATCATGGTCGGGTGACACCGACAATGTTGGGTTTTAAACGCGCACGTCCAAGTTCAATATGTATTGGTTGTACGGGGGATGGTGGTGCTTACGCTATTGGTCTGCAAGGTTTGGCGCATGCGGTGAAGCGTGATGAACCAATTACTGTTATTGTGGTAAACAATACAGTTTATGGTATGACTGGCGGTCAAGTAACCCCAACTTCTTTACATGGACAAAAAACCGAAACTAGCCCAGATGGTAATAATGATTATCCAATTTTGGGGCCAGAATTTTTTAAACCCTTAGCCAACAAAAATGCCTTTTTGGCGCGTAGTGCAGTCAATGATCCAAAACAAATGATAGAATATTTGAAAAAAGCGATTGAAACTCAACAAGCCGGACATTTTTCAATGATAGAATTTTTATCTTTTTGTCCGACTCATTGGAAAACCAATGGTATTGATACTATTAATTATCTCAACAATCTAAAAGAAGTTTTTAAACCCGGAATAATATGATTTTTAAAATTTTATTGGCTGGTGACGGTGGTCAAGGAGTACAGACAATAGCTGAATTGATTTGTCGTACTGCCTTTGAAAAAAATTTAGAAGTAACCAGTATCCCAAATTATGGTTTGGAACAGCGTGGAGGGGCGTCGTTGGCTTTTATTCAAATTTCTGATAAAAAAATTGGTTATCCAAAATTTTCGCACGCAGATTTGTTGGTAATTTTTTCCAATCAGGGTCGCGAACGCAGTGTGCAATATTGGGGGAAAAATACCAAAATAATTGATATAAAAGATTTTAAAGCGGAAATTGAAAATAGAAAAATTAATTTACAAAATTTAAATATTTTCTTTTTAGGTGTAATAGCAAAAATTTTGGAGAAGAAAAAAATTTTTACCGTTGCTGATTTGTTTTTGCAAGCAGAAGAAAAATTTTCTAAAAAAATAAACTGGGTAGAAATTAAAAATATTTTAAATTAAATATATGTGTGGAATTGTTGGATATATTGGAAAAAAAGAAGCTCTACCAATTTTGATTAGTGGTTTACGACGTTTGGAATATCGTGGTTATGATAGTGCTGGAGTGGCGATTGCACAGGCCGGTACAGTCAAAACCGTTAAGGCGGTTGGTAAAATTGACATGCTAGCAGAAAAAGTAAAAACCGCTGACCTGATTGGCCAAGTGGGGATAGCTCATACTCGTTGGGCTACTCATGGGGGTGTAACCGAAGAAAATGCTCATCCGCATATTGCTTGTGATGATGAATTGGTGATTTGTCACAATGGAATTATTGAAAATTATCGGGAGTTGAAAAATAAATTTTTAAAAGGTCACACTTTGCGTTCTCAAACTGATACCGAGGTGATGGCTCATTTGATTGAAGTATTTTATGAAGGGGATTTGTTAAAAGCAGTTCAAAAAGCATTAGCTGAAGTACGCGGTACCTACGGTCTGGTTGCGATGCATGCCGGCGAACCCAATAAAATTATTGCGGCCCGTTTGGGAAGTCCGTTAGTGATTGGTATTGGTGATGATGAATATTATGTTGCTTCAGATACTTCACCGATGTTGGCACATACTCAAAATGTCGTATTTTTGGATGATGGTGAGGTGGCAGAAATCACTTTAAATTCTTTAAAAATTTATAATGTCGAACACAAAGTAATTGATAAAAATATTGAAAAAATAGAATGGGATGAGGCTCAGGCGGAAAAACAAGGTTTTGATCATTTTATGTTGAAAGAAATCTTTGATCAACCAACGGTAATCAAAGATGCATTTCGAGGGCGTTATAGTTTGGAAGAGGGGGCAGCGCATTTGGGTGGATTAAATATGACCGATGAACAGATGCACCAGGTCAAGCGAGTGGTTATGCTGGCTTGTGGCACAGCCTATTATGCCGGAATGGTTGGTAAATATGCTTTTGAAAGATTGGCTGGTTTGCCAACCGAAGCTGATGTGGCTAGCGAATTTCGTTATTGTGATCCTATAATTGATAAACATACTTTGGTATTTGCAATATCACAATCTGGTGAAACTGCTGATACGTTGGCAGCTTTGCGTGAGGCCAAACGCAAAGGAGCGTTTGTACGTGGTATTGTAAATGTAGTTGGTTCAACTATCGCGCGTGAAACTGATGGCGGAACATATATTCATGCCGGTCCGGAGTTATCCGTGGCTTCTTCGAAAGCTTATACCAATATGGTAGCGACCTTGATTTTGTATGCATTACAATTTGGTCGTCTCAATCGAGTAAGTGTGTCCACTGGCAAAAGACTGTTGAATGCTTTGTTGGAAATTCCCGGTAAAATGAAAATTATTTTAGAACAAAATGATAAAATAAAAGCGTTAGCTGAAAAATATAAAGATTATAAAAATTGTATCTATCTCGGTAGAGGAATAAATTTTCCAGTAGCATTAGAGGGGGCTTTAAAATTAAAAGAAATTTCTTACATTCATTGTGAGGCATTTGCCGGTGGTGAAATGAAGCATGGCCCGATTGCTTTATTGGCGCCAGACTTTCCGGTTTTGGCAATTATGACCAAAAATCAACTATATGAAAAAATGCGTAGCAATGTCGAAGAAATTTTGGCGCGCAAGGCACCGGTAATTTTAATCACTACTGTCGGAGATGAAGAGGCCAAAGAATTATCTGATGATATAATTTATGTTCCGTCAACAATGGAGTTGCTTGAACCATTATTAAATACTATTCCGTTGCAATTGTTTGCTTATCACACAGCAGTCGCCTTGGGTAAAGATGTTGATAGACCGCGAAATTTAGCCAAAAGTGTAACTGTTGAATAGTATGAAAAAAAATGTCGTTGTATTTGGAGGAGGAAATGGAAGTGCTATCGCTTTGGTGGCCTTGAAACAAAATTTAAAGTTATTTAATATCAGCGCAATTATTTCAATGAGTGATTCTGGCGGTTCGTCTGGCAGGTTGCGTCGTGAGTTGGGAGTATTGCCACCGGGAGATATTATGCGCGCAGTATTGGCACTGTCAATTTATGATTATCCATTATTAAAAAAGATTTTCCACAGCAATCGTTTTTCTGTGTCTGGGAAATTGAAAGAACATAATTTAGGAAATTTATTTTTAGCATTGGGCGGTCAATATGGTGGTAATATTGTAAAAGCAGTACGTGTTTTGGAAGAAAGTATCGAAGCAGTCGGCAAAGTTTATCCGGTTTCTTTGAAAAATAATGATTTGGTGGCTGAATTAATAAACGGAACAATTGTAAAAACCGAAGCCAAAATTGATAAACCAAACTATGATCGTAGCTTACGAATACAAAAAGTTTATTTAGAACCAAAAGTTCAGGCCAATCCAGAGGTGATAAGCCAAATTATTTCGGCAGATTATATTGTTTTGAGTTCTGGTAGTCTTTATACTAGTGTGATTGCCACCTTGTTGCCGGTTGGTATAAAAGAAGCGATAAATAAAAGCAAAGCAAAAATTATTTTTATCGCTGGTAATGCTTATCATATTTACGGTGAAACCGGCCCCATTAATTTAAGTGAAAAAATTGCTGAATTAGAAAGTTATTTACCACGTAAAGTTGATTTTGTTTTACACAACAATCACAAATTGAATAAAAAAGAAAAAGAGCGTTACCAGAAAAAAACTTGGGGAGTAATTAATGATGATACGAATAAATTATCCAGCAACAATATTATTTCGTTTGATTTTTCCAAAACGGATGGCAGTTTATGCTCTATTAAACTTGGTAAAAAATTAAAAGAATTAATAAAATAATTTTTTAAGTTAGTAATTTTTATGAATGTTGGTCAAATAGAAAAAAATACAGTGGGAATTAAAGTTTTTGTGGAAGAGAACGGAGAAGAATTGGGCAGAGCGTGGCTTTATCTAATATATAATGATTTGCATTCCGATCCGTATGGTTTACTTGAAGATGTTTTTGTAAAAGAAGATAAGCGCGGACGTGGTGTGGGTAAAAAATTATTAGAAAAAATTATTTCAGAGGCGCGCGAAAGAAAATGTTATAAGATAATTGGGACTAGTCGTATGAGTCGAGATATGGTGCATGAGTGGTATAAACGACTGGGTTTTAGAGAATACGGTTTGGAATTTAGAATGGATCTTAAATAATAAAAAAATATGTCAAATTTATCAATCTTATCAACTCCACCAAGCGCTGGTTATGAATTATTGGACAGCGGTGATGGAGAAAAATTAGAACGCTATGGCAAAGTAATTTTTCGTCGTCCTGATCCGCAATCACTTTGGAAAAAGAATTTACCGGATAAAGTTTGGAATAACGCTGATGCAGTATTTGTGCGTGATGGTCGTAATGTGGATTGGAAAATAAAACCAGGCACCCCGGAAAAATGGACAATAAATTTTGGAGGATTAAAATTTCATATTCGTCCAACCGCTTTTAAACATACGGGATTATTTCCAGAACAAGAAGGTAATTGGCACTGGATGCGTAAATTAATAAACAAGCGTATCACCACGCAGCCAGAAATAAGTGTTTTAAATTTGTTTGGTTATACCGGTGGTGCGAGTTTGGCCTGTGCTCAAGCTGGAGCGCAAGTATGTCATGTAGATGGTTCGAAGGTGGCGATTGGTTGGGCTCGTGATAATGCTGAATTATCAGGATTACGCGAGAAACCAATTCGTTGGATTTTGGATGATGCAGTCGAATTTGTAAGACGCGAAGTGAAACGTGGTAAAAAATACGATGGCATTCTCATGGATCCACCAGCTTTTGGTCACGGTCCAAAAGGAGAAATGTGGAAAGTGGAAAAAGATTTTGTAGGACTAATTGATCTTTGTTCACAAATTTTAACCGATGATCCATTGTTTTTCTTGGTAAATGGTTATGCTTCTGGATATTCAGCCATTGCTTATGAAAATAATTTACTGGCCTTAGTTGAAAAACATGGTGGAAAATTAGAAAAAGGTGAATTGACTATTGCCGAAAGTAATAGCGAACGTTTGTTGCCGTGTGGTATTTTTGCTAGATGGAATAGTCTATGAACCTATACGAATTCGAAGGAAAAGAAATGTTTAGCAGATTTGGTATTGCTGTACCAAAATCTGTTTTATTGCGTCGTGAAGATAGTGTGGAAGAAAAATATAATCAACTTGGGCTAAAAGATATAGTTTTGAAAGCTCAAGTATTATCTGGTAAGCGTGGTAAAAATAATGGTATTTTATTTGCTTCTAATATTGAAGAAGTAAAAAATGCGGTCACTAAAATTTTTGCTAGTAATATTGCCGGACAATATGTAACCGCTATTTTGATTGAAGAAAAATTAAATATCGCGCAGGAACATTATTTGTCGGTAACTTATGATACCAACAAAAAACAACCATTATTAATTTATTCTCAAAGTGGTGGAATGGATATTGAAGATGTTTCAGAAGAAAAAATTCAAAAAGTTTTATTAGATATTCGCCAAGAAAAAATTGACTCGGATATTCCTTTCGCTCAGGAATTGTGGAATTGTTTTTTAAAAAATGATGCCCGTGTGGTGGAAATTAATCCGCTGGTGATAACTGTTAGTGGAGAAAAGATCGCTGCTGACGCCAAGATTGCTTTGGATGATGATGCTTTTTTTCGTCACCAGGACTGGACTTTTGAACCAAGAACTATGCTTGGTCGTTTGCCAACAGAGCGTGAAAGTATGGTAGGAAAAATTGATGAGGGTGAAAATTATTATCGTGGTACGGCTGGTAAATATATTGAAATGGATGGAGATATCGCCGTTTTATTTTCTGGTGGAGGAGCGAGTATCGCCAATATGGACGCTTTGATTCAAGTGGGTTTGAAACCGGCTAATTATACAGAATATTCTGGAAATCCACCGCGTGAGAAAGTAGCTCAATTGGCAAAAATTGTGTTGTCCAAGCCGGGACTAAAAGGACTTTGGATTGCTGGAGGGGTGGCCAATTTTACTGATATTGCGGCGACTTTTAATGGTATTATTGATGCTCTAGATGAAATCAAACCTACTTATCCAATAGTAATTCGTCGTGCTGGTCCAAATGAAGAAGAAGGAAAAAGATTGATGCAAGAATGTGCCAAGCGAAATAATTTAAATTTAAAAATATTTGGTAAAGAAGTGGCGATGGATGCGACCGCAACTGCGCTGGTAGATATGATGAATAAATAATATATGTCTATTTTGATAAATAAAAATACAAAAGTTTTGGTGCAAGGTATCACTGGCAAAGAAGGACAGAAAGCGGCTACTGCGATGCGTGAATATGGCACGCAAGTAGTAGCGGGTGTGCGTCCCGGAAAGGGCGGCGAATTTGTTGACGGTGTACCAGTTTATAACTCGGTAAAAGAAGCAATGAGTGCTCATCCTGATATCGATACCACTACAATCTATGTACCGCCATTTGCCGCCAAAGAAGCAATGTTGGAAGCCATCGAAAATTATATTTCAACTATCAACACCATCGTAGAAAGAATTCCGATTCAAGACACGGCCTATTGTTTGGCAGTCGCCAAAGAAAAAAACATTCATCTGATCGGGCCAAGTTCGCTTGGATATATTAGTCCGGGTATTGGCAGGATTGGTGTGGTTGGTGGTCCGGTAGCTTTGGCTAATGATGTTTTTCAACCGGGAAGTATTGGAGTTATTTCACGTTCAGGCGGTATGACCAACGAGCTTTCATGGCAGATTCGCAAAGCTGGTTTGGGACAGAGTACAGCCGTGCATGTCGGTGGTGATCTTCTTATGGGAACAACTTATGCTGACCTACTTAGATTGTTTGAAAAAGATGAACAGACAAAAGCAGTGGTAATTTTTGGAGAACATGGTGGTGGGTATGAATTTAAAATTGTGGAAATGATAAAAAATAAAGAATTTACCAAACCTTTGGCGGTATATGTTGGTGGAAAATTTGCTAATTTATTTCCAGAAGGTATGAATGTTGGACATGCGGGAGCGATTGTTGGGCGTGGGCAAAGTGCGGAGGAGAAGGAATATGCTTTAAAGTCGGTTGGGGTTTTGATTGCGGATACTTATGAGGATTTGGTAGTGAAAATTAGGCCATTGGCATAGGGTTTTGTTTGCATGGTTTACGCTGAATAAGTTTTGAATTTTCTTGCGCTCAGACTTGCACCGAGAATCAAACCAGCTTGTCTGAAACACGACCAATTCGGTGCAAGTCT
>JAVHOZ010000060.1:11463-12002 GCA_036170335.1 Candidatus Magasanikiibacteriota bacterium
GTCGTGTTTCAGACAAACTGGTTTGGTTCTCGGTGCTTCGGACAGTTCGCGCGGCGAAAATTAAAAACTTATTCGGCTTTAATATTTAACTTTAAAATATGAAATGGGAAACTAAAATTACTAATATTAATAATGGAAAGGAAACTATTCGTGGAAAAAAACTTTCGGGGTTGATTCAAAAAAATACTTTTACCGAAACTATTTTTTTAATTTGGCGTGGACGGATACCAAAAGTCAATGAGACAAAAATGTTGGACGCGATGTTGGTGGCGGCGATTGACCATGGAATTGGTACGGCTTCAGCGATGACGGCTCGTATTGTAGCATCGGCCAAAAATAGTCTTCATACTGCTCTTACCGCTGGAATTTTGGCGATGGGTGAGCGTCATGGGAGTGCGATTGAAAATGCAGCTAAGTTTTTTATAGACAATAAAGATAATAAAAATTTGGCACAAGCAGTAAAAGAACTCAAAGATAAAAAAGTGCATTTGGCTGGGTTTGGTCATGCAGTATTGGAGCGGGATGGGCGCAGTGAGAAT
>JAVHOZ010000061.1:0-2356 GCA_036170335.1 Candidatus Magasanikiibacteriota bacterium
ACCGTACAAGCGCGCACTTGAGAAATGTTACCAGCTTCGCCGGCGACTTCGTCAGAATAAACTGTTTGAATAGAATCAATGATAGCCAATTTGGCTTTGGCGGATAAGCTGGTGGCAATGATACTTTCAATATTGGTGGCGTTGGCTAATTGAAGAGTGGGGGAGGAAATATTAAGTCGTGAGGCGCGCATTTTTATCTGTTGGGTTGATTCTTCTCCTGAAAAATATATGGTTTCAGGAATAATATTAGCTAGTTGCAAAGCGAGCGTAGATTTGCCAATCCCAGGTTCACCACCAAGCAATATCAGACTCCCAGGCACAAGTCCACTGCCAAGCACTCTATCAAGTTCAGAAATATTTGACTGAAAACGTTTAAAATTTTGGCTGCTAATATCTTGAAGCTTTTCGGTTTTGATTGGTAAATAATTTTTGGAACTTTCTTCTTTTTCTTTGTTGCTTGGCGCGCTGGCTTGTTCAACCGTACCCCATTTGCCACATTCCAAACAACGCCCCGTCCATTTTTGGAATTGGGCGCCACAGTGGGAACAGGTGAAAATTATATGGTTTGGTTTCATATTTTTAACAATCATTACATCTGGTATCGGGAAAGGCAGTTCCGCCCCAATATTCATAATGCCAACGTTCAGATTTTAGGCGAGCCCATCCAGCACCAAACATTATAGATTTTAGATCTTCAAAAGCTGGCCCAGTTTCATTTTTTTTTGCATATCCAGCTACAGGTGATCCATCTTTTAATAAAGTAATGTCGATGGCTATTCCAGCTCCATGATTTGAACCTCCAGGCCAAGCCAATTCACTTGGTTTGTATGGATTGTCTGGTTTATCTACCAGATAAACAGGTGGTTGGAAATGGGTACAATATTTTTCCAGCTGTCCTTCTAATGAGCGGTAGGTGCTTTGTACTCTGATAATGTACCCTTTATTAGCCGCATTTTCTCCAGCTGTTTGTAGAGCAGTTACAGCTGGTGTTTTAAGCAACGCATCGGCCGTAAAAGTTAAACCAACGGGAGTTAAATCATGATATTTAAACCATTTTTTTACATCAATGAGATCAGCGGGGTCAGCGCCATTAAGAGTACTATATGAAGGTAGTGAGTTTTTCTTGCTACAATATGGTGCACACGCTGTACGATTGTCGCAAAGCCTTTTTGTTTCTCCAGCTCCTCCTCCGCCTCCTCCGCCTCCGTCAGGTTCAGATGGATCAATGTTAATTTGTGGATGAATATATTTTACCTTTAGGACATCAAAATTTACCAACGCCGGATTGATGGTGTATAAAATAGAATATGATCCCCAAGCGATAAACAATCCGATCACTACTTGCCCAATTTTTTTAAAACCAGCAATCCGTTCTTGGCCACCCAAAACAGTGATCTTTACTCCCACTACTATTATCATTATTACCCCTACAATACTCACCACTACCATTAAAACTTTGTAAGTTGCCGAGATGTACTCACCAATATATGGTAAATGCAAAAAACCTTCATCATCAATATTATTGGCAACATCACTAAATGTTAATTGAGGGATGTTTATCTCTAATTTCGGTTTAAAAATTTTTAATTTTTTCACTTCTTCAGTTACTGTTTGTACTGCTACTGCTGGTACTGCTGATACTGTTGGCGGCGGAGTTTTTCCAGGGTCAGTTGTCTTTTTTCCAGCTTCTCCAGGCAAACCTACTGACGGACTTATGGCATCGTTGAGCTTAGAGGCTTCAGATCCACAAGGTAGTAATCCCGCAAAATGTGGTTGTCCTCCAGGACTAGCACCAGCAAGACATTCGTACGTACCATCTGGTTTTTTTGATAAATAGTACGGTTGAGTGGTGGTTTTTGGTATGCCTTTATCAGGAAAAATATTATCACCGGAATCATTGTGACAATATTTTAGATCATTACTTGCAGGGCTTTTCGGCCAACAATACCAGGTTGATGTAAAAGGAGCACTGTCACCGTATTTTTTTAGACAATCTCCAGAATTGTTACAGGTACAATACATTGGCTTTCCTGGTAAAGAACTTTGTTCGCAATCTAAAAAATCACCATCGGCTACTTTGCAGTCACTGTTAGTATAATTGTTTTTACATGTATCTCCGACTAGGCTCCCTCCTGTTGAATTAGCCAATGCTATATTTGGAAATAACAAAAACACTATTACTGTTAGTAGTGTAAAGTTAATAATGGTATTTTTTATTTGTTTCATAAATTATTATGGTCGCGTATCTGGTTTTTTTAACTTTTTCCAATCATCTTTAGACAATTGTGACATTATACATATCTTAGATCCCAGTTTCTAACGCAACAGCGTCATGAATTAATTAATTTGTTAAACA
>JAVHOZ010000062.1:0-10823 GCA_036170335.1 Candidatus Magasanikiibacteriota bacterium
AATCAATGTTAAATTTTTGGCATTCTTCTATAAAACTATCAATCGTTTCAATCGGGGCAACACCAAGACAAGTTGAAGCATTGGCTCCAGCATTGGCCATCATCTCAACCTCGCGTGCCGCCAAATCGGCACATTTATTGTCAGCCACGATATAAGTACCCGCTGGGGCCAATGCTTTTATTCGCGAAATAGCTTCCGTGCCATATATTTTTATTAAAGGTGTTCCTGCTTCGATCAAAATTCTATCCGAAGCCGGAAGTTGTGAAATAATATCTCTAGCTTCCTCAAGAGTGCTATTGAGAGCCACATGAAGATATTTTTTTCGCTTTTCCAATCTTACTTTCTTGGATAAAACATTGAAAATATTAGTCGGTATAATTGGTTGATTATTGATATTAAGTTCTTTCAGAATATCCGGATTATTTTCAGTTAAATTTTCCTGCAACTTAGATGTCATTTGTAAGTAATTGGAAAAATATGTAGTTAAAAATTTCGGATTTTTTACCAAGAAAAAAATAATTGCAACTATCAAAATTCCACCAAAAATTGGTTTTATACTAAAAGCAACAAATAAAACAATGATTATTAAACTGAACGGGCTAAATTTATTTTTGTTATTTTTGTTAAATTCCATAAATTTTATTTCATCAATTTCAAAAAGTCTTGCGCTAGATTAGCTGTATTGTCTGGTGTTTCATAAAAAGAACGCCAGATAACTACAATATCCGAATCATTAAAAAAAGTTCTTACGACATCACGGGTTGTCTCTCCACCAGCAACAGATATTAAAACTTTGCCATAAGTTCCTTTTATTCTATGGATTTGATCTAGTGGAATTTGTTTTTCCCTGTTTCTTTCGTTTTCATCTACGCCACGATGTAAGACAACCACAGTAGGAAGTTTTTTTAATTTCTGTAAAATCTCAAATGGAAATTGTACATTCATCATATCAACCATTGAGTCAATACCAGCTTTTCCGCACTCTCTAATAAATTCGTTTATTGTTTCTATCGGTGCCAACCCCAAACAAGTAGCCGCCGAAGCGCCAGCTTCGGCAACTGCCTCAACTTCTCTCGAACCCCTATCCATACATTTTAGATCAGCGACAATATATCCTGGCTTTTGCAGTTTTTCTTCCCACCAATCTTTTAACGCGGTTATGCCCTTTTTCCCATATTGTTTAATCAATGGTGTTCCTGCCTCAATAATTATCTTTTCCGAGGCAGGAAGTTTTGCGATCATGTCTCTTACTTCGTTAAGAGGGCGATTGAAAGCTATTTGAAGATATTTTGATCGTTGATTAAGCATAATTATATGTCATTTTCTATAATTTCATTATACTCGATTTTTAATAAATTTCCCAGTCGCCACCGAAAAATCAAAAAAGAAGCCCGTGCGGATTAATTTACCAGGATTTTTATGACAAGGTGTTAAGTCAACTCTTTAAGAAGTAAAAAATAATCACAATAACAAATACATCAAGCAATAACTTAATGTATTTTTATTTTCCAAGACTGTTACTGGAAAAAAATCGTATCTGGCGTGAAGAGAGTATCCTCGCTGTGGCACTCCGCGTCCTGCGCAACCTGACGCACAACTTGAAGGGGGGGGCTCTGAGCCCTTGAAATGTGACGAAGTGAAGCGTCAAAAAACCGCAACCTCAACCCCCAACTGGATTGTCTTGAAACAGAGACCAAAACAGTTCGGAGTCGAAATGCCATCGACCGCCAAACTGCTTTGTGTCTAAATTACATATTTGGGTATTGAGCAGAGTGGTTGATGGTTTTTTGTTTGTGCGATTATAAATCATTACCACTATATGAAAGACTAAAACTCTTATTTATCAAAGGAAAATCCGGTATCATATTCCCCTTGCCGGCATAGCCAATCGTTGTCCAATTTAAAAACGACGGATCACGCACGTCCACTCGACTGATTTCTCCATTTTTATCGGTAGCCACTACATAGACAATCTCGCCACGCCAACCCTCTACCATACTAACTGAAAAAGCATTTTTTCTGAATAATTTTTTTGAAGTAATTAATTGACTATATTCAGGTAAACTATTCACCACTTTTTTTATCAATTTAATCGAACCGATAACTTCTGTAATACGAATCATATACCTTGCATAAACATCGCCAGTTTTTTCAGTTTGAATTTTTATATCAAATTTGTCATAAGCACTATACGGATAGTCAACACGCGTATCAGCTTCAATACCAACAGCTCGACTAGGCACGCCAGTCACACCATGATCGACGGCAATCTGATAATTTAAAGTACCGGTATCTTTTAAACGATTCAATACTGAAATGTTATTTCCAGAAATTTCGATCATTTCATTAAAATCTTTCAATAGCAAATCTAAATCATTAATTAATTTCTGCGCCTCATTAAATTTGATATCTTTGGTAATACCTCCCAATATATTTACACCGCGTAAAAATCTACTACCTGTTAAACTTTCATTAATTCTCAAAATAACTTCACGTAAACGACTACCGTTGGCTAAACCAAAATTATATCCAGTATCACCCAAAATTGCCCCAATATCTCCGATATGATTGGCGATTCTTTCCAGTTCCGCAAAAACAATTCTCAAATATTTTGCTCGCATCGGCACATCTATCTCCGCCAATTGTTCCAATGCCTGACAAAATGCCAACGAATGTGAAAATGAACTATCACCAGAAATTCTTTCGGATAATTTTATTTTATCTTCCAGTGGTAAAATTTCAAATAATTTTTCACTACCTTTGTGAGAATAACCAAGTCTCGGCTCAAGTAATAATATTTCCTCACCGGCTACATTAAATCGAAAATGACCCGGTTCAATAATACCGGCATGTACTGGACCAACTGGTATTTCATAAATACCTTCACCTTCAATTTTTTCAAAAACAAATTCTCCTTTAGCAATTTCCGGACGAGTTTTCCAATTAAAATCTTTTCGAAGTGGATAGACATTGGCTGGCCAATTTTCATGCAAAATAATACTGCGTAAATTTGGATGACCAACTGAAGTCAAACCAAAAAATGATTTTATTTTTCTTTCAAATACTGAAGCGGCGTGAATAGTCGTAGTCAACGAAGGAAATTCATTTTTTACCAAAATGTATGGCGCCAAAAACATATTCTGTTTCGGTAGACCAAACAAATACAGTATCCTAAAAAAACCGGATTCGGCACGTTCATCCAAAGCCGTAATAGTTTTTAAAATCAAACCATCTTCTTGATTTAGTTTTTTGCAAACTTCAATAATTTTTTCAGTAGCAATCGGAAACATCGCCAAATTTCCATAATACTGCGCTTCAGTTTTTTCTGGTAAAAATTTTCCAATATTAAAATTTAACATACTAGTTGATTACAGCGGCGGCTGAATGAATTAACGACCAAATAGATTGAGGTAAATAAAAACTACCTACCACCAGCATTGCTATCAAAACTGCGATTGGTAAAATAGTATAAAGATTTGATTCGCCTTTAGTAATAGACTTTGAAGTAACGCTATAAACGGATCCAATTATACGATTCAAGAAACCAATAAATATTAACACAAAAGATATTAAAGCTAAGACTATCACATACCAAAAATTCCCAATACCGGCAGACAAAATATTAAACTCAGTAATAAAAATACCAAATGGAGGTATACCGGTAATTCCTAAGAAACCAATCAGCAACATCACTGAAGTGACCGGTAAAACAGATATGACGCCTTTTATATTTGCGATCTTTGATGATCCGAATTTTATCATCAAATTTCCCGCCGAGAAAAACAAAATTGTTTTAGTCAAAGAATGATAAATCATATGCACCAAGGCATACACTGTGCCAACCCCACCAAAACCAAAACCTAAAGCCATAATACCAACATGTTCAATACTGGAGTAGGCAAACAAACGTTTTAAATTTTTCTGAACCAAAATAATCGAAGCGGCTACCATGATAGAAATGATACCAAAAAAGATCATTAGATTTTGCGAAAAGGCATGACCGACAGCAACGTCAACAATAGTTTTATAACGCAGGATAGTAAGTAGAGCAACATTCAACAAAGGACCGGAAAACAACGCCGCTATCGGAAACGGAGCTTTGCTATAAGCATCTGGCTTCCAAGTGTGCATTGGTACAAAACCAGCTTTTGTCCCATAACCTACTATCACAAAGATAAAAGCAATCTTAGCAACAAGCGGATTGAGATGAGAGGCGTTGTTTAAAAGTATTTGCCAACTGATAAATTTGTGCACTTCAGCTCCGGGAATAGAAGTAAAGAATAATATTGAACCAAAGAAACCAAGTAATAAACCGATAGAATTTAAAATTAAAAATTTCCAAGCGGCTTCGATGGCGGAAGCTTTGTTATAAAAACGAATCAAAAAAGTTGTTGACAATGTGGTAGCTTCCACCATAATCCAAGTAAAGATAGGATTTACGGTGGCCACCGCCAAATACATCACGGCCACAAAAACATTAAGCAAAAGATGATATTGTTTTATTTGAGAAAAATTTATAATTTGCTTTTCTGATTCTGACCGCAAATAACCAACTGAATAAACAGCGGCGGCCAAACCAATCACTACCGTAGTCAACATTACAATTACACTCAATGAATCCACTGTAAAATATGACTCAAAAGAATAGGTGCCATTGGCGACTACTCTGCCGGCAATCAACAGACCGGCTATTAATTCAATAGTCGAAGCGGCGACTGTTAAAAATTCCAAATAGCCCACACGTTTTTTGACAAAAATAGAAACCAACGTGGCGACTAAAGGAGATAAAATTAAAAGTAATAAAAGCATAAAATTATTCTGTTAAGTTTTTCATAGAGGTAACATCAAGTGTGCCAAATTGTTTATAAATCATAGTAACAAAAACTGAAGCAATCATTACCCAGATTAAAATATCAAAAGTGATGCCAAATTGTAAGGCTGGACTCTGTTCCAAACCAGCAAATAAGGCAAAACCAACGATAGAATTTTCCAAAGACAGCACTCCTAAAATTTGAGACAAAGCACCTTTCCTATTGATCAAAACAAATACTGAAACAAAAATTGTAGACAGGGCGAGTAACAACAAATTTGGATCAATCCCGACAAAGGACTGTAGCGCTTTTAAAAAGATCATTCGAACCAACACGACTGTCAGAGCTACCGACAACAAAGTAAGCGGAGTGTTTAGATAAGTACTGGCCGAAAATTGCAATTTATTTTTCTTGATCAATTTAAAAAAGAAATACGGAGCAATTATACCCTTGACTACTACCGTACAAACTACTGCCAACAAAAGTAAACCGGAAAAATTTGACAACAAAGATAACAGCAGTAAACTGCCAATAGCGAGTGATTGTACAATATAAATTCTCACTGCCAAATAGTTTTTCTTTGCCAAATGTAACAACACTCCGGAGATAAAAACTATTGATCCTAAAATAAATAATAATTGTGGTGAAGTTTCAAACATAGATTAAAATATTAAGCCAATGGCAATAGCACTGATAACAAAAGAAGTAAATAATAAATCCGGCAATCTAAAAAATCTAAATTTGGCTGTAAAAGATTCTAATGCTGCTATTCCAACACATAGCAACAAAACTTTTACTACCAATACCAATGCTGCCAATATTAGAGATCCTAGAGACAAACTGACAGCAATACCAAATGGAAAAAACAGATTGACTGCCAAAGTTAAAAATATCAAAAATTTATTAGCCGCTGCCCATTCCATCATGGCCAAACCTTTGCCAGAGTGTTCCAACAGCATCACCTCATGGATCATGGTCAATTCCAAGTGAGTGGCTGGATTATCAAAAGGAAAACGAGCGGTTTCAGCTAATAACGAAATACAGAAACTAAAGAAAGCCAATATTATGGCTGGTAAATATTGTAAATGAAAACCCAAACCAAAATTCACTATTCCAAAGAGATTGGTGGTGCGACTAGCCAAAGCCAAAGTCAGTAGTGAACAGATCAAACCACCCTCAGTCAAGGCGGCAACTGTCATCTCACGACTGGAACCAAAACCACCAAAACCACCACCGGTATCCATACCGGATAGTGCCAAGAAAAAAGTACCCAGTGCCAACATATATATAAGCACTAGAAAATCTCCCAGATAATTATTTTTTGTGGCCAGAGATAACAGTGGAATACTAGCGCCAACAATAATAGTCAAAGACAAAATAATATATGGACTAAATTTAAAAATCCATGAGGCATCATGACTAACAATTTCATCTTTATGTAATAATTTCCAAAGATCTCTATAAGGCTGAAAAATAGAAGCTCCCTGACGATTCTGAAATTTAGCTTTTATTTTCTTAGTTATACCCACCAACAGAGGTGAAAACACCGGAACAAAAAGTATCTGGACTATCCAAGCAAAAATTGAAATCATACAATTTTTCTTTACATTACAAAAATTAATAACAACCCTATTAATACCAAAAATATATACATGATATAAAAATTGATATTTCCACTTTGAATTTTTTTAATTTTTTCAGAAACTTTCAAAAAAAGTTCTTGAATCGGTTTGTAGAAAAAAATTGAATAAATATCTTTTAATCCAAAGTGGATAGAGCTGTTTTTGGGGAAGTAACGCAAATGGGCGTCACGATATTCCACGCCCGTTTGTTGGGTTGGACGCAAAATTCCATTAAAAATTGTAATAATCGAACGAGAAAAGCCGGTAGCGGTAATTTCCATTCTGGGAGTTAAGTTAGTTCCACAATCCCAAGTAATATTGTGAGTTACTTTTTGTTTTCTAGTTACTATATAAATCAATGATCCCACAATCGATGTAACCACGATGATGGCACCAAAAGCAACCGGCATAGACATGATAGCTAAATCATTAGCATTTACTAATTTAAAGGTTGAAGAAATTGCCGGAACAAAATTATTTAGGTTTTTTAAACTAACAGCAATGCTAGCAAACATACTAGCTGCCCAACCGGCAGACAAACCAAGTGCCAAAGCAACAACAGACAAAACAGCCATACTAAATTGCATAGACAAACTTACCTCACTCGCCTCTTTCACATGAGCACTGCGTGGACGAGCCAAAAAAGTCGCACCAAAAACTTTCACAAAACACATCACCGCCAAACCGCTAGTGAAAGCCAAAGCACCAATTGCTAAAATAAATAATAATTTTGTTAATGAACTTAAAGCCGCCACACCATTAAACATTGATTGAAAAGTCAGCCATTCACTAACAAAACCATTAAATGGAGGTAAGGCGGAAATAGCCATCGAACCAATCAAGAAAAAGAAAGCAGTGCGTGGCATGTATTTTATTAAACCGCCATAATCTTCAATATTACGAGTATGTGTTTTGGAAATTACTGCGCCAGCTCCCAAGAATAACAAAGCTTTAAATACAGCGTGATTGATAGTATGGTACAGAGCCGCCAATAAACCAAGTGCCGCCAAAGATTTCATTCCTAGAGATAAAAATATCAAAGCACTACCCATACCAAGTAAAATAATACCGATGTTTTCAATACTGTGATAAGCCAATAATCGTTTAAAATCGTGTTCAGACAAAGCATAAAGCACACCCAACAATGAAGAAACTGCGCCAATTATCAAAACTATCACTCCCCACCACAATGGTGTGGAAGGCAAAATATCAAACGCAATTCTCACCAACATATATATACCCGTCTTGATCATTACACCAGACATTAGAGCCGAAACGTGCGAAGGGGCGGCGGGGTGAGCTTTTGGTAGCCAAATATGAAAAGGAATAATACCAGCCTTAGTTCCAAATCCAACCAAAGCACTGATAAAAATAATATTCTGAATTAATCCAGAAGTATTGGCTAAATTGTTTTTAATAATTTCAAAATCAAGCGAACCGGTCTCTCTATATAGAAGCAAGAAAGATAAAATAATAAAAGCCGTACCGATATGAGTCATTATAAAATAAAGGAAACCGGCTTTAATATTTTCTTCTTCACGGTGTTCATAAATCACCAAAAAATAGGAAGTCAAAGACATTAGTTCCCAAACTATCAAAAATGATAGGGCGTTAGTAGCCGAAACTACCAAAATCATACTGACAATAAACAAATTGTAGAAGAAACCAAGTACACCCAAGTTGTACTTATTATAATAATGTTTTACATAACCCAACCCATAAACAGAGCAAAGTAAACCCAATAATGAAATTATAAAAATAAAAAAAGCCGACAATAAATCAACTCGAAGAGTGGTATTGAAAAATTGAGAACCATTCAGCAACGTCACAGTTTGTGGAACTTTACTTACCAATATACTACCAGAAAAGATCAAAGCTACCAACGAACCAAATATCGCCGCTACATTCCCCCACCAATTTGCCAATTTATTATTTTTATTAAACAACAAGGCGCCGACTGCTCCTACTAAAAATAATCCAATTGAAATTAACAATCCAACAGATGTCAACAGATAATTAAACATATTTTATTTATTTTGAGATTTTTTCTTATCCAAATCCACAAAAATTGAAAATAAAGATTTTAAAATAATCATAGGTGATGGTGGATCACCGGGAATTTGATAATTTACTGGAACAACTTTGTCGGCTCCGTCCAATACCGCATATGAACCTTTGAAAATTCCGCCGGAAATTGCATCGTCACCTACAGCTACGACAATTTTTGGCTCTGGCATAGCTTCATAGGTGCGAATTAAACCCTGTCTCATATTGCGACTAACTGGTCCGGTCACTATCAACATATCGGCATGTCGTGGTGAAGCTACAAAATGTACGCCAAAACGCTCTACATCATAATAGGAATTGCCCAATGCAACCAACTCCTGTTCACAAGCATTGGTCGAACCGGCAGTAACCACACGAATTGCCAGCGAACCATTGAATAATTTTTTTATTTTCTTTTCGATCTCACGACCGACGATAGAAACATCATTAACTTTAGAAATTTTATCAATATCAACCAAAACCTTTGGGGTTAAAAATAATTTTTTGAATAAATTCATATAATTTTACTTCAAAAGTACTTTCTTAAAACAAAACAAACATACCACAAATTTGAAAATTTTGCAAGACCATTATATCCAAAAAAAAATATAACTTTTCCCTAAAAAACTTTTAAAAAAACTTTACCTGTGCATAACTTTGCTTTACACTATTTCATTTTTTTACAAAAGACATTATAATATATGCATAGGTCGAAGAAAATATTTTTTTACAACAATGCTTGTCTTGTAAAAAATACTTCTCACAAATTTTTTCTCGCACTCGCGAGTAGAAAAAATTAATTTCTCTCAAATTTATGAGAGTAAAATCAGGAGGTGAAATTTATGGCAAAGAAAGTTGTTAAAAAAGCAAAAGCTAAAAAAGCTGCTCCAAAAAAGAAAGTTGCTAAGAAAAAGAAGAAATAGTTCTTACTGAAAATCCGCTTAATTGGCGGATTTTTTGTTGTAAAATTTATTTAAACACAAGTCATTGACCATTAGACTGTTTAGTTTTATAATTCTGTTGCCTGAATCGCTAATAATAATTTAGTTCTAAACAGTTTTACAGATCAATTTATGCAACTAATTCCTAATAAAGAAAAATTACATAATATAATCAAAAAAATAGCTGACGGCAAAGCTGAAAAACTTCATATTCTTAGTGACTTTGACAAAACAATCACTACTATCGCTTATGTCAACGGCAAGCCGGTCGGTTCGTTGATTGGTCAACTGCGCGCTGGTGGATATCTAACACCGGAATATGCGCCTGCTTCTTATACTTTACTTACCAAATACGCCCCAATTGAACATGACCAAAATATTCCTAGACAAGAACGGATAAAACAGATGGAAAATTGGTGGACAGAACATCAAGAGTTACTTATCAAGTGCCGATTAAATAAACACGACATGGATACGGTGATAGAGTCAACTCATGTGAAATTGCGTGAAGGAGTAATAGATTTTTTCAAACTTTTACACCAACATGCAATACCAATGGTGATTATTTCCGGCGGTCCAGCTTATATGATTGAAAAAATGTTGGAACTGGCTGGAGTATTGACTGAAAATGTATATATTGTAGCGAACTATTATGAATTTGATAAAGACGGTTACATGGTTGGCTCTAAAAAACCTATTATTCACTCATTAAATAAATATGAAATAATTTTACGCGATTTTCCTTTTTTTGACCAACTAAAAAATCGAACGAATGTAGTACTACTAGGTGATCAAATTGATGACCTTGGTATGATCGAAGGATTTGATTATGAAAATTTATTAACTGTCGCCTTTTCTCACAAAGAAGAGGACGAACAAAAATTCGCTCAAAAATTTGATATTATATTTGGAGGAAACGATAATTTTAATTTTATAAATGATACCATTAAAAAGATACTATGACTAACCACGAAGAAAAAAAATAAAATTAAAAAACTGGGCGTAATCATCTCCGACAGCCGTCTACTACCACTACGCGCCGGCGTGGTCGGAGTAGCACTTGGCTACGCCGGATTTAAGGGAATAAAAACCATATCGGCAAACCGGATCTGTTCGGCCGACCATTTGAATTCTCCAAAACCGACATCGCTGACAGCCTCGCCACCGCCACCGTATTGGTAATGGGTGAAGGAATAGAAAAACAACCACCGGCTGTGATATACGATGCACCAATAGAATTTATTGTCATTCCCGCGAAAGCGGGAATCTAATTGGCAACAAAGAACCCCACTTTCGTGGGGATGACAATTGTTTATAACGAGAACAGTGGCTGTGCAGTCACTGTTTGTATTTCCTCACCCGTCGCCGTTTTAAAAGTAAAAGAAGTAGAACACAAACAGATA
>JAVHOZ010000063.1:0-10696 GCA_036170335.1 Candidatus Magasanikiibacteriota bacterium
CGCATTGTGATCCGGTGCGAAAAGTATCGGTTATATCTCGTGGACAAGCTGGTGGCTATACTCTAAATATGCCTTCAGAAGATACTCATTATCGCACGCTGGCACATTTTAGAGATGATTTGGCCATGATGTTTGGTGGTTATGCTGTTGAAAAATTAATTTTTGGAGATAATATGTTGTCGACTGGACCAAGTTCTGATTTGAAACATGCGACCAAAACGGCCAAAGATATGGTGACTCGCTATGGTATGAGTACTAAGCTTGGACCACGTACTTTTGGTGAACATGAGGAGATGATATTCTTGGGTAAAGAAATTCATGAACAACGTGATTATAGTGATAAGACGGCTGAAGAAATTGACAAGGAAATCAAAGCTTTGGTGGAAGAAGCAGAACAGCGAGCCAAGGCAATAGTGGTGGCCAATCGTGGGAAAATGGATGAGTTGGTGAAGGAATTGATGGATAAGGAAACTGTGGAACAAGAAGAGATTTTGCGAATTTTGGGGCCAAGACCGACTATTGAATAAAAGAAGGTAAACAAAAAACACAGCCAAAAAATGGTCGTGTTTTTTGTTTTTCAAAAAATGTGTTATAATATATTTAGTCAGGCAAATTTAATTGCCAATTGTTATTTTTATTTATGCACGAGCCAACATTTCGTCAAGCACTTTCTCGTTCTTGGCAATTGGTAGCACACAAAAAATCATTGTGGATTTTTGGATTATTATCAGCGTTGATTGGACAGATGGGGTTGAGTGATTTTGTAGGAATGTTATACAAAATTACCAATGAAGGTTTTCAATCCAATCATTTTAATTTATTTTTAAGTTTTGTTAGAGTTTGGAATTGGCACAAAGTGTCCGTCATACTTTTGATACTTTGGTTGCTCGGATTAATTTTACTTCTATGCTTGATGGTTATTTTTGTGGCCGTAAGTTCTAGAGGGGCGATGATTGCCTATGCTATTCATTGGTATAAAAAAGACAGTATTTTACCTTTATCCGATGCTTGGAACAAAGGTGTACGAAGTTTTTTACCGTTACTAGCGATAACAGTAGTTGGTAGAGGTTTGCAGATGTTATTGGTTGGTTTACTTTCGATGGTGGCTTGGCGATTGAATTATAGCAACACACTATCCGGCAGTTTGTTGATAGTGTTATGCGCCAGTGTCGCTTTATTTTTTGCTCTAGTGATTGAATCAGTCTCGATTTACAGTAGTGGATATGTAATGCTGGAAAAGAAAATTTTAAGCGTTTCTGTAAAAAAAGGTTGGAATTTATTTTTGGATCATGTGATGGTTTCTTTGGAGCTTGGCATAGTGTTAATGTTATTTACTTTTGTATTTTTGGGAGTAGCTGTTTACAGTTCATTTTTAGCTTTTTTTCCATCATTAATAATGTGGTTGGTAGCAGGATTTACCAGTTTAAAATTTTTGATTGGTCTGGGAATTTATTCCGGAATAGTTTTGTATGTCGCTATGTTGTTGGTAGCCGCTGGTATTTTTAATGCTTTTGTAACTTGTTCTTGGATGTATTTATTTATGAAAATGCATCATGAGGGAGTAATCAGTAGGGTTATTCATTTTTTTCAACATCTTTTTAGAAAATCTTAATTATGCCGTCAGAATTTCCCTCAATTAGCAGTTTGTTGTCAAAAAAACCGGTCGCTGGTGATGACTCGACCAGTGCTCCAACTAAAAAATCAGTTGGTACAGATTCCACTGAAAAGTTTGCGCAACAAATGAAAAAAATTGGTATCAAAGAAAAAGAAGAAATGGTGCGGGGTAATGCTCAAGCGTTGGGTTTGCCGTACATTAATTTGAAAGGTTTTCCGATAGCGGCTGAATCTCTACGTATGTTGCCGGAGGAATTGGTTTTGGAAAAAGGAGTAATCTGTTTTTATGCTACACCGGAGGAACTTCGGGTAGGATGTATCGCGCCAAATGCCGAGTTGGATGATTTTTTATATCAGTTGGGTGAGCGTCATCATGCCAAAATAGTATTATATTTAGTTTCTGATAATAGTTTTGAACAAGCGGTAAAATTATATGCAAATTTGCCAATTGTCAAAGCAATAACTAAAGACATAAATATTACCGATGAGGAATTAAATAAATTTGGAGAAAAAATTAGCAATTTACAAAGTCTACAAGAAAAATTTGTAAATGTTTCGGTGACAGATATTTTGAGTTTGATGATTGCAGCGGCTTTGAAAATAAATTCTTCAGATATTCACGTGGAGGCAGAAGAAAATGGTATTGCGGTACGTTATCGTATTGATGGGATCTTGCATGATGTGGCGACTTTGCCAAAGGATCAATGGAAACGATTTATATCACGTATCAAATTGTTGTCCGCTTTAAAAATAAATATTAACGACAAACCACAAGACGGTCGGGTGACTTTGGTTTTGGGTTCTGGTAGTCTGGATGTGCGTGTTTCTACGATGCCGACTATTCATGGTGAGAGTGTGGTAATGCGTATCTTGCATAGTGGTAGTAAAGGCGTGACCTTTGATGAGCTAGGTTTGCGTGGCGATGCCTTCAATCATCTCAAACGTGAAGTGGAACGACCAAACGGTATGATTATCACCACTGGTCCGACCGGCTCCGGTAAAACTACTACTCTATATGGTATTTTACGCACTTTGAATAAGCCCGGTGTAAAGATCATTACTTTGGAAGATCCAATCGAAATTAAAATGGAAGGTATTAACCAGAGTCAGGTAGATATTTCCAAAGATTATACTTTTGCCAAAGGGTTGCGTAGCATTTTGCGTCAGGATCCGGATATTTGTATGGTTGGTGAAATCCGTGATTTGGAAAGTGCGGAAATTGCTATTCAGGCGGCGCTTACCGGTCATTTGATGTTGTCCACTATCCATACCAACAGCGCTTCCGGTGTGATTTCACGTTTTCTTTCGATGGGAGTGAAGCCATTTTTGTTGGCGCCGGCGCTCAATGCGGTGATTGGACAGCGTTTAGTGCGTCGTATTTGTGAATTTTGTAGAGAAGAAGAGGTAGTGAGTACTGACAAAATAGAACGCGCTAAAAAAATATTATCTGAATTACCGGAAGCAGAAAAGAAAAATGTGGATTTGAATAATTTGCATTTTTATAAAGGCGGCGGTTGTGAAAAATGTAGTGGTTTGGGATATAAAGGACGAATTGGTATTTACGAAATTTTTACGATGACCAAAGAGATCGAGCAAATAATTTTGAGCACAGAGATTTCAGAATATAAAATTCAAGATCTAGCGGTAAAAGGCGGTATGACCACTATGGTTCAAGATGGATTGCTGAAAGCTTTGGACAAGATTACTTCATTGACTGAGATATTCCGTGTGACCGAATAGGAGGAAAGGCAATTTTGTGGTATAATAAATTTGTATTTTAAAATTTTTTTATTATGCGTATTCGTCATACTGAAACTCGTGCGAAATTTTCTGAGCCATCAGTAAATTTTTATCGCACTATTGCTTTATCTTTTTTAGTTATCACTGTTGGGTTGTTGGCTGTAGTGGTTTTTGTAACTTCCAAAAAAGCTACCATCACTATTTTAGCCAAAGAAGATACGCGCAGTGTTAATTTGACTGTTGGTGTCAATGCCAGCGGTGGAGTATCCGATGAAAATACCATCGTTGGTATGGTTTCTTCTTCAGTGGTGAGTTTTTCCCAAAAATATTTTCCGACCGGTTCAAAAACTATCGAGGGTTTGGCTGGTGGTGAAGTTGTTATCTATAACAAAACTAATGAATCACAGGTTTTAGTCAAAACTACTAGATTGCAAACTGCAACTGGGGTTTTGTACAGGTTATCTGACAAAGTTATTGTGCCAGCCAATGGCCAAATTGTTGCCAAAGTATATGCCGACAAATCTGGTGTTGAAAGTGATATTGGTCCGAGTCAATTTATTATTCCTGGTTTGAATTCTGATAAACAAAAATTTGTTTATGCTGAAAGTTTGAAAGCGATGGAGACAGGTATACGCAAAATTGGTGTTTTGACAGCTGACGATATCAAGGCGGCGAGCAAAGATTTTGAAGAAAAGATCAAGGAACAATATGCGCCAGTTTCCAGTAATGAAAATATAAAACAAGTAGTAACCGTGACCGGCGTTAATCCGGTATCTGATAAAAAAGTTGGCGAAGAAGTAGATGGATTTAATTTGAGTGGAACTAGTACGGTGGTAATAATTTCTTACGATAAAAAATCTTTGAATGATGCTGTGTCCAAGGTTGTATTATCAAAAGTAGACAATACCTTGGAAAAAGTTTTGACAGTCACCAATGAGCCAAAAGTAGCGGTTGCGTCTTATGATCGTTATAAAAAAAGTGCTCTGTTGTCGGTTTCACAAGATGTCCTGGTGACACTAGATGCCAATGCGGAAAAACTTTCGCCGCAATATTTGATGGATAAGAGTAAAGATGATATTGAGAGATATATTTTTGAACTCAATCATGTGGCTGGTGTAGAAGTAGATTTTTCACCTTCATGGATCAATAAAGCGCCGACTGTACCGGATAAGATAAAGGTGATTGTAAAGAATGTTAAATAAAAAAATCCAGTCAAATAAATACTTCCTCCTCACTCACTATGAAAATACTCCCATAATTAGTGATTCATTATGCTCTGGCTCTGAACTCGTCGCTTGGCTCCTCACACAGCAGAGCCAGCCACGCTTCATTCATTCACAAATTATTGGTCGTATGTTCAACGTTCGTTCGGAAGAAATATTTATTTGACAGTGCTTTTTATTTAGTATAATATATTATTAGGCAATTGAAACGGTTACCAACCGTTTTCCTCAGCAGGATCCAGATTTAATCTGGACTAAGCCAAAAAAGAGTGAAACATTCGGGTGGAACCGTCTAGGAAATACCTTGACCCCGATATCTTTATTTAGATATCGGGTTTTTATTTATTAAAAATTGTCATTCCCGCGAAAGCGGGAATCTAGTAAAAATCTTGGATTCCCGCTTTCGCGGGAATGACATAGAAATTATATATATGGACAAAGAACAATTGAAAAAGATGCGTCATAGTTGTGCACATTTGGTGGCGGCAGCGGTACAAAAAATGTATCCTCAGGCGAAATTTGGGGTTGGTCCGACAGTGGAAAATGGTTTTTATTATGACATAGATTTCGGTGCTGCTATTAGTGAGGCGGATTTGCAGAAGATCGAAAATTGCGCGCGCGGATTGGCCAAAGGTAATTTAAAATATGAACGCAAAGAATTGCCGATTGATGAAGCGGTTAAATTTTTTGCAGATTTGAATCAAACATATAAAGTAGAGTTGCTAAAAGATTTGAAAGAAAAAGGTACCACTAAAGTAAACGAAGAAGAAATGAAAGAATTGGCTGGTTCGGTAGAATCGGTTTCAGTATATACCACTGGTGAATTTGTGGATCTATGTCGTGGCCCACACTTGAATGACACTTCAGAAATCGGTGCTTTCAAATTGACCAAATTGGCCGGTGCTTATTGGCGCGGGAAAAGTGAAAATCCACAGTTGACCAGAATTTATGGTGTATGTTTTGCCGATCAAGCCGGACTGGATGAATATTTACATATGTTGGAGGAGGCGGAAAAACGTGATCATCGAAAAATCGGTGCGGAGCAAGATTTGTTTTTCTTTGATGAAAAAGTTGGTAAGGGTCTGGTGATGTGGTTGCCAAACGGCACGATTATTCGTAATGAAATCGAAAAACTCGCTACCGATTTTGAACGGGCTGGTGGTTATGTGCGTGTGCGTACTCCACATTTGGCCAAAGAAGAATTATATTTGACCTCTGGACACTTGCCGTATTACAAAGATAGTATGTATCCTCCGATGGTGATGGATGATGGAACTTATTATCTCAAAGCGATGAATTGTCCTCATCATCATACAATTTTCAATCATAATAAACATAGTTATCGTGATTTGCCATTACGTTTGGCTGAATATGGTGAATGTTATCGCAATGAACTGTCCGGAACGTTGGCGGGACTATTGCGGGTGCGTTGTATGGCGATGAACGATGCTCATATTTATTGCCGCAAAGATCAGATTAAGGTTGAATTTAAAGCGGTGATGGATTTAATGATTAAATATTTTAAGATTTTTGGTTTAGAAAATTATTGGTTTAGATTGTCAAAATGGAGTCCGAGTCATTTGGAAAAATATATTAATCAACCGGAAAATTGGGAATATTCAGAAGGGGTTATTCGTGAAGTTTTGGTAGAAATGAAAGCGCCATTTGTGGAGGCAGATGATGAAGCGGCGTTTTATGGCCCGAAGGTAGATGTGATGTTTAAGTCGGTGATTGGGCGTGAAGAAACGATGTCGACAGTGCAATTGGATTTTGCCGCCAAACAAAGATTTGGTCTGAATTATACCGATGAAACTGGCGCGGAAAATAATGAAGTGTTTGTTATTCATCGTGCTCCGTTGTCTACTCATGAAAGGTTTACCGCTTTTTTAATTGAACATTTTGGCGGTAAATGGCCAGTGTGGTTATCTCCAGTGCAGATTGTTTTGGTGCCGGTATCGGATGTGCATCTTGAAGGTGCCAAACAAATTGAACAAGAATTGTATGATCTCGGTGTACGAGTAGAAACAGATGGCGCCAATGAAACTTTGGGAAATCGGGTACGCAAGGCGATTGGAAAACAAGTGCCATATATCATCGTAGTGGGGGACAAAGAATTAGCGGGGGAGGATTGGATGATTCGTGTACGTGGACAAAAAGATCAAATAAAAATGAGTAAAGCGGATTTTGTCGGTAAAATTCAGAAGGAAATAAAAGAGAGGGTTTAAAATTTGGATCACCATTTTCATGGTGATGACAAAAATAATACAAATACAAAATCCGCCTTGAAAAGCGGATTTTGTATTATCCCCAAAATATTAACCATTAATATCCCAGAGTAGAGGACTCACTTGGTACGTGCGTGAGTCAAAGCACGGTCCTCTGTTTTTGGTTTAGCATTACTATTCTGTACTTCGCGATTTGTCGTGCGAAATCCAGTATGGTATAGCCTCACCGGAGGTTCATGAATTCCCACTTGGCCGGGAACACTAGCCGCCTTTAGAGCGCGATTTGTCGTGCGCTTTTAAGGCCCAAGGTTTGTTTCTCAGGTCGTGGTCGTTGCCGCGTTCCGCTGCAGATGTTGCGTCCAAGCGACGAAGCAGCAACTCAAGATGACCGAATTGACCATCAAAGCGAAATTGGCCGCGATGGCCGTGTCAAGCTGAGAAAGGAACTGAACCAGAATCATGACTACTCCACAAACAGGAGAGACACCCCCTCCAACAGGATATTATAGTATCACAAAATAGTGATAAAGTCAACACCTATCTTGATTTTTTCCACAATTATAGGTATAATCCGCTCAATGAAAAATAATTTACCAAAGATAATCTGTATTGTTGGTCCCACCGCCTCTGGCAAAACCGCTTTGGGTATTTTTTTGGCTAAAAAATTTAATGGAGAAATAGTGAACGCCGACTCTCGTCAGGTGTATAAAGAGCTGGATATAGCTACTGCCAAACCAGCCTGCGATGTCAAAGATCACAAAAAAAATGAATATATTTCAAAAGGAGTTGTTCATCATTTGGTAGATTGTATAAAACCTAGCGAACGTTTTACTCTATCTGATTTTAAAAAACAAGCCAATTTGGCAATTGCGGATATTTTATCTCGTGGTAAATTGCCGGTTGTAGTGGGTGGTACGGGGTTGTATATTTGGTCTTTGGTAGATAATTTAGACATTCCAAAAGTAGAACAAAATACAAAATTACGCAATAGTTTTGATTCAAAATCTTTGGACGAATTGGTAAAATTGTTAAAAAATATTGATCCCGAAACTGTCAAAAAAATTGATCTAAAAAATCGTCGACGGGTGTTGCGGGCATTGGAAGTGGCTATCAGTAGCGGGGAATCTTTTGTATCTCAAACTACCAAATCTTTACCTTTGTACAACACTTTGCAGATTGGTATAAAATGTAGCCGAGAAAAACTTTATCAAAATATTAACAATCGTATTGATCAACAAATGCACGCCGGTCTAATAGAAGAAACAAAAAAGTTGGTTAAAAAATATCCTTGGGATTTACCGAGTATGAGCAGTATTGGTTACAAACAAATTGGAAATTATTTGCGTGGGGAAATGTCTTTGGAAGATGCAGTGGAGTTGTTTAAAAGAGATACTCGACGTTATGGTAAACGGCAGGAAACATGGTTTAAGCGTGATAAGCGAATTGTCTGGACGTTAGTAGATGATTTGGTGAATATACAAAAGTTGATAACTAAATTTATTGATAAATAAAAAACCTCCCTTAATTTAAAGAGAGGTTTTTTGATAATTAGTTATTGAGAGGTATTTCGTCACCTAATAGTTCTAGTTTTTGTCCACTTACCGTGTCATCGGCAGTGATATGAATTTTGGAAATCAAGGTATTTTGAGTAGGATCTTTTTTGTTGATAGTGACAGAAAATGGTAGATCTAACACATCAGTATTGTCTGTCATTTCCGGTATTGTCCAAATCAGATGTTTGGTATTTTGATCAAATTGAATATCGCTAGCGGCAGTAGATGATGGTCCTTGCCAAATTATATCACCATAAATATCCGCTGACAGTACTATGTTTTTGAGTGGATGATAAGTATTATTTAATATCCAAGTGATATCATGTTTTTCTTTTTCTTTGCTATCGTTACTAACTTCATTTTTGATTTGGATTGATAAATCTGAATTGAGAGTAATGTTTATTGGGTTGTTGCTAATCGTTTGAGTAGTTTTGGTTGAATCGTTAAAAGTTAATTCGGTAGTTATTTTTATTTGATTATTTTCGATGCTATTCCAAGGCGCTTGGGTGCTATTTTTTATAGGTATTTGAAAATCTACCGATACTTCCTCGCCAGTTTTGATTTTATTTAAACTAGGAATTTTTTTACCATTCCATATCAAACTGGCACGACGAATTTGATCAGAAATTTGAGAGCCGTTGATATCACCGTCATTTTTATCGGCAATGTCACTCCAACTCAAGATGCTTTGTTTTTTGTACGATGGCGAGTCAATCACGAGTTTTATTTGTGCCTTATTAATATCTTCTTTACCTGAATTTTTTATTAGCACTGTAAAATTTAAAACGTCACCTGGTTTTGATTCCATGTCGGTAAGCGAACCATTGACGGCGGTATTAAGTGTTATCGCATTTTTAATAATTTCAGTATTGAGTACAGCTTCGGATAGCAAATAATCACCTTGTTTGGAGTCGGCTAATTTTAATTGAACTTTTAGTGGTACAGTATCTTCGTCGGTTAAAGAAAATTTACCGGAAAAGTTGATGGTATATTTGGAAATATTTTGGGTGGAAGTAGTTTGTTTTAATTTCCAAACATTTTTTTCTAGAGGGACAGATGAAGAAGACATAATAAAATTAGCAGGGAAATTTGGTATAATTTCTAGATTTTTTCCTATTAAACTTTCTTTACTTTCCACCGTTATAACAAAATTGGCAGGAGTGTTGATAGCCACTTTGTCGATACCGGCCAGTGAAATATCGATAGGGGTTTGTGTGGGAGAAACATTGAGGGTGGCCACTTTTTGCATCTCCGATTTGAAGTTTTCCGGAGTGTAGTTTAATAATACTCGCCATGATTGGGCATCACCGAGTGATCCAAATAAATTGCCGGAAATTTGTAAGACTTTTTCTTCATTTGGTTTTAGGCTACCGACCTCCCATTCATTTTTACCAATATTTTTTGGCTCTAGAGAACTTTGGGAATAAACGAATCCGGATGGATAGTTGGCGGTGATGTTGACATTATTGACGGTGACGTTTTGGTTATTTTTAAAAATAATTTGGTAGGTAGTGGTAGCTCCAATGGTAAAATTTTCTGGTCCGGTTATTTCCAGATCTAGTTGAGAACCGGAAAATTTATTGGTCATGGGCAAAAAGAAAAATCCAGCCCAAGCTAGTGCAGCTAAAATTGCGATGGAAAATAAAAATTTGAATAGACCGCCGATAAACGATCCGTTTTTTACTCTTTTTATTTTTCGCATGTCAGGCATATAACCATTGTCATCTTTATAGATATTGGTCAGTTGGCGATCGATTTTTTGGTTGTCGTAGCTTTCTTCTTTTGGTGGATATGTTTTTGTTATGCGACGGCGCGGTTTTTTGGGCGCCACATCTTCAGAATTATCACGAGAGTTGTTTTTTTCTGGCATAAAATTTATATAATGATTTTTATTTTTTCATTACTACTGCCCACACATGGTCGGTGTCTAGAGTGAACGATGTGATACTGGCGCCATTTTTGGCCAATTTTACGTTGTCACCTTCTTGGTAGGTTGGTTGCCAATCAGAAGGAAAAATTATTTGACTTTCAAATAAACTATCTATACCGGATTGTCTTTGAGCGATCAATTGGTAAAGGCGCGCGCGTTTGGAGTCAACCATTTTCTGCCAGGAATTATTGCTGGTTTGGTTGATGTCTGTAAGTTTGAAAGGAAGTTTGTAAGTAAATTCGATTTGACTGGTTTGTCCCGGTTCGGTAATTATCCAATTGCCAAAGGCGGTTTTATCAAATTCTTCGGTTATTCTAGTGCCAGTACGTTCGTCAATTTTTATTTCTTTTTCAACTTGTGATAAAAATTCATCGGTTTTGTATGTTTTGTCCGGTACTTTGAAACTGTTTT
>JAVHOZ010000064.1:0-10521 GCA_036170335.1 Candidatus Magasanikiibacteriota bacterium
AAATTACAAAAACTCCGACTGTGGCCAAACTAATCATCACCCCATTGCCGATTTTTTTGTCTTGATTTTGTTGAACTACTGACAGAATTCCCGTTTTAACTGGAATAACAGTGTTGAAAGATTTACATGCCAAAACACCAATCAACGCCAACCAAAACATCAAATAAATATAAGAAGTTGGATCCTCAAATACAGTAACGACACTTACAAAATGAGCTACCACAAAAGCTCCACCAATTAACATAAAATGGCAGTCGATTGTTTTTTTACGATACGCCAATATTAATCCAATAATCGCCACAACAAACACACCGAGGTAAGTCAACAACCCAAAAGTACCTTGCACCGCCAAAGTATTTACCACAATATTGTGAGCATTATCAAACCACGTTTCGGCATAACCAAAATCCAAAGATTTTGATTTATAATGTTCATTAAAAGCATAAAAATAATTATTTGGACCCCAACCAAAAACCGGTCTCTCTTTCCAACTTTCTATGGCAATTTGCCAAGCGACCCATCTAGGACTAGCTTTAATATCATCGAGTGAAGTATTGACCGCACGCCCGACAGCTGGGATATTTTTTACGAAATTAGTTTGCTTAAAAGAATAAAGCAACGATATACAAATAACCCCAAATATTGCCAAAACGACCAAACTGTACCATATTTTTGAGTGTTTTTTTAACACAACAATATATCCAATCATAGCAAAAGCAGCACCAGCCACAATTCCCAACATCGAGCCTCTAGTCCCACTCCAAAACATTGCCATAAAGCCAAAAAATCCAACTAATCCATAAAACCATTTCCAAAAAATATTTTTTTCTCGGCTAAATAACAAGATGGCCAAAAAAAATAAAAACAAACCATAACCACCAACATATATTGGATTCCCTAAAGTGCTACTTACGCGTGTTGAGCCCTGATTTAACAAAAGATCAGGATTCTGAGTTTGAAGCCAAGCAATAAACATTACCAAAAAACCACCACCCAAAAATACACGACTCGCCCATTTCCAATCATTCCAATCTTTCAGAATACCAGTGCAAATAAAATAAAAAGCAACATAATGTAATAAAGTAAATAACCCCAACATACGTTCATGGTTATCCCAAAAACTATGATAAGCATCCGTACCGGTAAAAGTAGAAATTGCAAAACTTAATAAAAACAAAAAGACTGCAATGTTTAAATAATTAAATTTCGGTTTGTATTGTTGCCAATTAATTATTAATAATAAAACATACAATACTGACATCACTTCCACCAACGAACGAAAAAAAATAATCTTTGGTACAATAAATGGAAAAATATAAGAACTTGGAAAAACTAACAACGGGACAAAAAAAACTGTATAAATAAGCCACTTTATCAGCTGTTCAATTTTCTGTTTCATACTCACACTTTATAATAAAATATAATTTTTACCAATAAAGTATACTATCAACAATAAAAAACGTCAATAAACAAAAACCCACCCCCGAAAGGGTGGGTTTTGCCTCGGTTAAATTAACCGAAATACATGATAAGTGAAGATTCACTCATTATGCAGAGATGGTCATGGTATCACCTATAACATCATAAGAGTCAGAAGCGCCATAGGCAGTAGCATTTTGGTTTCCACCAACTGGAGTGTAGAAGTATAATAACTTACCAACATTCCAATGAGTTTCAGCTTGACCAGTTGTAAGTAGGTCACTCCATCCAGTAGCACCATCTAGCATGGCAGATACAGATACAGTGCCTGCTGTTTTACCGTCTAATACATCAGATGTATCAGCAGTAACGATGAAAGTACGAGAACCGCCAGCAGGAACAGTAACAGTTTCACTAAAGCCACCAAAAACAGTGGTTGTAGCATTTACTGCATTACATGAAGCAACACCAGCTCCACCAGCTAAACAAGCAGTTCCGTTTAGTGTAGTGGCTGAAGCCAAGTTTGTTCCTAAATCACCATTTGTATTGGCATTCCATAATTTGAATCCACTAATAGTACCTGTTGCACTGGAAGCAGATGTCAAACCACTTACACTAACATACACAGATGAAGTAGCAATAGTCAATTCACGATCACCGCTGTTATAAACGGTATAAGAGAATATCTTAGATTGAGTATTCAAACCCAAAGCAGCACCGACACTATTTTTAACAATTCTTGGAGCTGCATTGTGGAATAGATAGAAAGTAGAAGTAGCACTTGAAACAGCGATAGCTGTAGCTGTGACATTACTACCGCCGGCTGTTACATCAAAGTTAGTAGTACTGGTAGCACCCAATGTCCAAGCATTGTAGCTAGCGGTATCCATAGTACCAGAACCGTTTACTGTACCCTTCAATACCAAGTATTTAATAGAACCGCTTAATACAGCCCAATTCATACCAGTAAATTCTACATAACCATTGCCTGAACCAGAAAGATAAGAACCAGTGGCTAATGGGGTAGTTTCTTTGCCTTCTTCATAAAGAGACAAAGCGCCGAAATTTCCAGCATCAACATCAAGAGTGGTTGTGCCATTTGCCAAATATAATCTCAATTTGTTAAATGTAGCATCTTGATTGTTTACTGTTACTTTCCATTTACCAAGTTGAACCTCAGTAGCAGATGGTAACAATACTTTTGATACTGTAGTAGCATCAGAAGCAGCGACCATAGTAATGGAAGCGATATTAATAGTGTTGGTCTGACCTAGAACAGCAGTTGCGTCAGCAGTTGTGTTGGTAGTCTTACCAATATAACTTAATGTAGTAGTAGCTGCTAAAGTATGTCCAGATACAGCTGTACTAACTACCAAACCTTTCAAAGTCAATACTTTGGTGGTGTTTTTTGGAACATTCAAAGTAAAGGTGAAAGAGTTGGAAGAAGAAGCAACGACACTGATTGTAGAACCAATCTGAGAATCACCACTATAGAACATGAGATTCTGTAGATCACTAGCAACTGTCATGCCACCACTTTGGAAAGCAATACTAGCAGCAGTCACATCAATGTCTTCAGATTCTGGGGCTTTTACTATCCAGCGACCAAGGACCTGTACATCGCCACCTGGAGATAGAGTCTTGTTACCTAAAGAAGTATCTTTAGCAACACTTGGGGTGTTACCACCAAAAGACAAGTTGTTGGCAGTATACAATTGGTTAGGTTGGGTGTCTACATAATCCAAAGTAGACAATCTCTTTAGATATGATTTTCCAATTTCCACTTGATATTGAGAACCAGCAACCGGTGAAGTGGCAAGATCGCCATATACTTCAAATACCTTGGTCTCACCAGATTTGATGTTTACATATTGAGACAAAGTATATTGAGTAGGACCAGATAAGCCAGCATACAAACCAGCAGCGGAAGCAGCTTGAGTCAAGATAGTAGCACCATCTACTATAACCTTCAAGTTACCTGTCAATTTGGAAGCACCTGCAGTTGAAGTCACTACAGAAACATACAATTTGCGCATTTCTACAGCTTCGCCAACAGCTTTAACATCAAATTTAGCAAGTAATACATTGGTTGCACCAGCGGCCAAATTTGCTGATGGAGAAGTAACACTCTTTGTAATAGTCAAAGCACCAGCTTTGATTTCAAACCATCCAAGAGTAGAACTTACAGCTGTCCAAGTAGTAGCACCGTTGTTTGTTGGTAAGATATAGAAAGTGTTACCACCATCTTTTACCATCAAATCAGATTCACTTTGGATTTGTACACGGAACGAATTTCCAGAACCATCCATCACAGTGGTTTTCAAAGTCAATGTGCGATTAGTTCCTTTTGCTAATTTATATGGAGTGTTTAATTTGATCGTCAAATAACGATCTGAAATAGACTCAGCAGAACCTAATAAACTGTTATCTGGAGCATAGAGCTCAAAATTCTTGAGATCTTTCTCTTTGACACTACCTTCTACATAGAAGATAAATTTATCAATATAAGCATCATTCGTTCCATTTTCAGTAAACTTGAATTTGGCTATTTCTTTTGTTTGACCAATTTCAACATTACCTACATTGTTATCTGTATCATTACCACTAACAGATTGACTTTCAACTTTAACAGAGGCCAAAGTTGAAGAACCGGAAGTCAAACCAAAAGTGTTTCCTGTGATTGGAAATGTACCACCAACGGAAGCTTTGGTATCAATATCAGTAGCAGCAGCAATCTGAGCAGCAACAGTACCACTGTTAGCATCAGTACTCAAGTTTAAAGCCACAGATACCAATTTGAATCCATTGGCTGGGATAACGATAGCAGAACCACCAAAACCAACAGTTACTTTGTTATCAGAGTTAAAGGAAGACATAACATCACCTTTGCGAACTCCGTCTACCCAAACACTAACACCACTAATACTGGTGTTTAAAATTAAACCAGCTTTCTTCACTGTCAAACCACTTACAGTTGCAGCTTCACTACCAGCAGCAAGCTTGATAGTCAAAACATTGTTGTAAACAGTAGAATTAGAAAGAGTAGTAGCAACAGCTGTATCAGCAGACAAAGATACAGTCAAAGCACCAACTGGAGCAGTGGAAGTAGAAGTACCACCAACAACAACAGCCCCCTTCGCACCCTGTGTACGATCTGTCAACATAGCATCTTGAGCTTCTAGTTTGGTTGCACCCATTGTGAAACCAGTAGTAGCAGCCAAAACATGTGCAAATTTAGTTTGGAAGCGGTTAGCTGTCAAACCAGTAGCAGAAACTTCAGACAAAGTCTTGTTTGCACCAACTACATAGTAAGTTGTGCCAGACTTTACCAACGCACCTTCAGTAGGTAAAGATTCTGTGATTTTAGCACCGAAACCACCAACTTGTAATTGAGAATAGAATGTCCAAGATGGATCATCCATGGTAATGGTCTTACCACCTTTGGCTGGCATCATGAGATATTTATCACCATATAGAGCTTTGGCAGCTTCAGCAGATAATTCTGCCAATTTGTTGCCTGGCAATACATTGTAAACCTTGTCAGAGGCAGCTTCCTTTACCAAGTAAGTACCTGGGCGAGGGAGAACAGCTGTGGAAGATTTCAAGGATGATAGACATTCTTGATTGATAAGTTTGTAGGTATATTTGTTGTCAGCAGTCCAAGATTTGAACACATCACCTTGTGGGAAATATGATTTTGTCTTGTCTGCATTTACAGCGTAGATAACTGGGGAAACGGAAGTTTTTACCAAATCTCCGGCCACCAAGGTAGCGCAATCGGTTTCAGTTGCAGCGTTTGCTACAGCTGGTACCAATGCGGCCACACCCAAGGACCAAAAGATAGTTGTGGCAACAACGCCAACGGTAAAAATCTTTTTACCTAATTTTAATAAATTTGTCATAGATATAATTA
The DNA here is from genome assembly GCA_036170335.1 of Candidatus Magasanikiibacteriota bacterium. Lineage (GTDB taxonomy): Bacteria > Patescibacteriota > Patescibacteriia > Magasanikbacterales > GWA2-37-8 > CAIOJG01. The sequence goes on from JAVHOZ010000064.1 coordinate 5,333, forward strand.
ATATACTCCATTGTTTTGCGCGCGTCGTATAAATACAACGGTCAAACGCAATGGAATTTGTTTCGACCAATGTCGAAACGTACCAAAGTTTTGCAAGTTCATTACGAACCCTCGACCTGGGGCAAAACTGTATTTGATTTTTTCTCTCTCCGGGGATAACCACGTCACTTGATTGACTCGATCATTCCCGGAAAAAGAAATTTATTTTTTGTTTGTTTTTATTTCTATTGATTTTACTACCGGTTTAATATCTGGAGAAACTGGAAGGATTACTTTTAAGGCTGGCAACGCAGCAGGCGTGGAAGTATCAAGAATTACCCTAATATCTTTTACATTGACAACATCTTTTTTGAGATCAGTAGCTGCGATAATCGGCGCTACCGGTACTAACTGTTGCACATTACTAACCATTTGATCGGATATTTTTTCGGCTTCTTTGGTAGCGGTATTGGCCTCTTTTACTTTTTCCATTACTTTGGTGAGATCGCCTTTGTTGAGGGCGTCCACTGCTTCGGTGACTTTTTTATCTACATTATCGGTCACTGTTTTGTTTTGCGCGGCGGCATTATTGGTAACACTGGCAACATCAGAAATTTTTTGGTTGAGAGCAGCGGTTGTGGTGGTATTGGCAGCAGGTTGAGTGGCCAAATCTTTGGCTTCAACTTTGGCGGCTGTAACTACTGCTTGGACACCGGCAACACTTTGTTTGGATTGCGCGGCATCGGTGGTGGCGGATTGTAGTGTATTGTTAATTTCTTGTTTTACTTCCTGCGCTGATACGGTCTTATCCCCTTCCAGATGTTTGGTTACGATTACTTCTACTGCTTTTACAGAGATATCTTTGGCCAAATCCTTGACCTCATTGATAGCCGCAGCATTTTCTTTGGTTGAGCTGGTATCGTTGATATTGGAAGTGATAAGTAAAGTTGCTTTTACTTCTTCTAGAGTAGTTTTTACCTGTTCAGAATCTTGTTTAATATCTTTTACTATATCAGCGGATACGGCATTGCCGGCGGAGGCAATTTTTATTTCTTCTAGATTTTGATTGACATTAGCGATTTCGGTTTTTAAATCTTGGATGGATTCTTTTACTTTTTCTTGTTTTTGGGGATCTTTGCTGGCTACCAATTGTTTGGTTTCGGTGGCGCGACGTTTGGCAAATTCGGAATGGAGCTTGGTTTCGGTCTTTTTTGAACCCATCATACCGGCTACGGCTACTTGAGTTTTTTCACCGGCACGTTTGGCTGGATAGAGCCAATCACCAGGCAAAGTATTGTAAGCCGCATCTACACTAGCCACCCAACCGCTAGTCGCCACAATCGAAACAACCAGTAACACCGCTACCGGACGCACTACATTAAAAACTAAAGTGCGTGGCAAAAACAATGACATCGTGTTCCAGATACTTTCAAAATCTATTTTCTTTTCTTCTTTGGAAACAGTGTTTTTTATTTGGGATAACAAAAGCGCGCGGTTGTTGTTCAACCACTCCTCACGAGGCTTCACTTCCCCGTGCTTAAGCTGTTTAAGTTGTGCAATTAGATCTTGCGACATACTTTTAAACTTTTCCCAGATCCCCATTTTTATGGGGATGACTTTATTTTTGTAGTATTTCTTTTATTTTTTTTAAAGCTCTATGTAATGTAACTCGGACGGCGATTTGTCCTTTGCCAGTAATTTCGCAAATCTCTTTGATGTCTAGTTCGTCGACATATTTCAGCGTCAATACTTCCTGATATTCTTGTTTCAATTTTTTGATAGTTTTGATAATTTTTTCCGTTTCAATCTTATCGCCAAGTTGTGTATACCAACCCCCGCTGTCACTCATGTCTGTGCCTTCATTTATTGGTACTTCGTTTTTGGTGGCGCGGGCGCGATAAAAATCTATAATACTGTTACGCGCGATCCGATAGAGCAGACCACTGAAGCTTTTTATACCTGATACGGAATTATTTCCGCCAATCAAATATTGCCAAGTTTTGAGAAATACCTCTGATGTGACATCTTCGGCATTTTCGTGACTACCAACCTTAAAAAAAACGAACCGATAAATTCGTTTAACATATAGATCATAAAGCTCTGCGTAGGCATCCGTATCTTTCTTGGTGTAAATTTTATAGAGAAGAATTTTCTCTTTAATCACGTTTGACATTATAGAAGACGAAAGAAAGTTAAAAGTGTTACACTTACCATCGAATATAGCCGAACTTGCCAAAAGCGATAAGCCATATAGTACCAATAAAACTGTCAAAAGTCAAATACCTATATTTGACTAAAGCGCCAAAATAATGTAATTTGTATAGACTAGTGTATACAAATTTTATGGAAGAGCAAAAAACTACCCCTCCCAATATCGACCAAAAACCAAAAGAGATGATCCGAGTGTCGGTTTCTGAGGCCGCTCGCCTATTTGGGATAAATTCTCAAACTATCCGCCGAGCGATAACCGCTCAAGAAATAACCTATGTAATAGTAGCTGGCCGCTACAAAGTCAATTTTGAAAGTTTGGTCAAGTGGTCCCAACACCATACCACCGTAAAAAACAAACTAGCCAACAAAGGAATAGGCCAATATGTGGAAAAATGGAAAATCAAAAACCCCCTATATTCCCCTAATCCGAAATCTATAACCAAACAAACTACCGAAGAACATCTAATCTCAAAACTCGACTAAACCGGTCGAGTTTTTTGTTTGTATATATTGTTGACCAGATGTAGGTTTTGGGGTAATATAAACATATACTTAATAATTATAAAAATATGAAAAAAAATAAAATTGGAAAAACAGCTTCCGAACTAAAAAAAGAAATGGATTTATATATTAAACATTCAACTAAAAGACTAAAAGAAAGATTACAAACAGAGTGGCAAAAAGAAAGAACCGCCAAAAATGAAGTTTGTGTTTAAAGTCATTTTTACAGAAATGGCTGAGTTTGCGCTCAAATCGTTCATTAATTATTATGAAGATGGATTTGTAAATCTATATAAAAATTCTGGTCTTTGGGCTGAAAATTTAATTCTACAACAATACTACCAAACAGCCAACCAACTAAACTCCAACATAATTGACAAAATTGAAAACAAGTTAATACTAAAAGACGTTCTTGGTAGAAAACCAAAATTAGACAATTGGTATGAATTGGATTTTTATGTTGGAGATAGACTGATTTGTCTAGTATATTCAGAAAATAAAAAAGATAAAACTCGATTCGTAGAATCAATCGAGATTGGAAAAAAATACATTTCTGTTTAAAATGTATTATGTTCAAAGCCATCTACAATATTTTTCATAAACACTATTACTCCCGTTACCATGGAGTTTATGCGCATGCCAAAAAACTTTTTGTGTTTGATTTGTGTTTACTGACATTGGCGACAGCGATGTTGGGATCGGCTTTGTTTTTCTTTTTTTGGAATCCGGGTTTAACTGATCAAATTGATCTAAAAATATCTTTGGGGTCAAGCCGTATCAAAAGTGGTGAACTGGTCAAAATAACTGTCGATTACAAGAATCGCAGTAAATATTATCTACGTGAACCAATTTTGGCACTACATTTTCCAACCGGTTTTGTTGTCGATCGTAATCTCACTCCTAGCACTTTTAAAACCGATTCTACTTTTACACTTACCAATTTACTTCCCGGCGCTAGCGGACAGGCAGAGGTATATGGCCATCTGTGGATAACCCCAAAACAAGAAGAGAAAATAATCGCTCTACTTTCTTATTTACCGGAAAAATCCAGCAACCGTGAACAAAAACTCGGAACATTTATGGCCAATATTTCTGATAGTGTATTAAAATCTTCATTGGAAATAACCACCACTTCTTTCGCCAATACGCACGTGCCATTTGCGTTTAAACTTACCAACACCTCTGACACAAAATTAGAAGGACTAAATTTTGATTTTAATTTCCCCGGAAAAATAATTGGTCTAAAAGATGTTGATTTACAAAATATTGCTTTGGACAAAAATGGTGAAAAATTAATTACCGGCGAAATAATAATACCTCCAAAGGCTGGAGAATATAGCCTAGAGGTAGCAGTATCCGCCAATATCAACAACCAACCAATAAAAATTATAAGTGACCAAAAAACTATAACCACTTTTTCTCCTGATATCCGTTTGTCAGCCAAGCTAAAAGATAGCCTTTTATACGCCCAACCAAGCCAGATACTTGACGCTAGTGTTGTGTGGGAAAACAACAGTCAATATGAACTAAAAAATTCTTTTTTACGTATTGCTTTTACTCCTGGCATAGTGGATCTCAAAACTACTGCCAGAGAAAATAATTTTAAAATTGATGGCAATGATTTGTTAATTAGCGCCAACGAACGGACTGTTTTAGCTGACGGAAGGTTACAAGTCAGTGACCAATTTGATTTTAAAATATATTTATTACCGACTTTTAATGTTGGCGCGATAGAAAATACTGCACTCGAAATCAAACCCACTTTTGTTTCTGAATTAAAAAACAATCTTAGCCAACAATTTTTCTCCCCCGGAGAATCAGCCAAAATTCCTTTGGCTACCGAACTAAAATTAATGTCCGAAGCCAGATTTTATTCCAATGAAGGCGACCAGTTAGGCCGCGGACCACTCCCACCTCAAGTTGGCGAAACTACCAAATACTGGATTTTTATTCGAGTTAACAACACCACCAATCCGGTGCGTGATGCGATTTTTTCTGCTACCTTACCTAGCGGTGTCAGTTTCACTGGCAAACAAAGTGTTTCTATTGGTCCAGCTTTAACTCTTGACGAAACAAACAATACTATCAAATGGAACTACCGAGAACTCCCACCAAACAGCCAAACAGGATTATATTTTGAAGTAGCCGTAACACCATCTCCAGAACAAATCGGAAAAAATATCAATTTGGTAAATGATATTAAATTTACTGCTAGTGATAAAAACACCGGCAAAACTTTTCTTTTAAATAAGACTGTAATAAATAATATTTTACCTACCAATGACCTCGGCAGCAAAAAAGGGAGCATGGTAAAATAACAAGATCCCCGTTTGCACGGGGATGACAATTTTTTTAGATATATAATCAAAAAACATCACGGATAAAATTACTTTTGAGCGGGTTATCTAGTTTCACAGATAACTACTTCGTCACTCGCAAGTATTAATAAATTAATACTTGTCTCGCGACTCGAAGTTATGAGCCGAGGCTCATCCTTT
>JAVHOZ010000065.1:0-423 GCA_036170335.1 Candidatus Magasanikiibacteriota bacterium
ACACCAAGCTGATCGCGAGCTTCATCGCGATGCTGGTGGCAATGGCCATCTGCGGTTGCAACGGTTACGAGAACTTCTCTCCCACGCAGGGAACCAGTACGGCCGATACCGGCAGTGCGACGGTGATCCCGGCGATGGCGTGCAACGTTCTGATGCAGTCGGCTGACGGCACCATGATCGTGTGCGACGGACGGCTCGTCTGCAAGGACGGAAAGTCGTTCGAGGCTGGTTGGGCGCTCTCGTGCGCTTCGATGGTACCCTCTTCGGGCGTCAAAGGCGACACGGGCGCAACTGGTGCGGCGGGCAAGGACGGTGCGGGTTGCACCACGGCGATGGACAGCAAAAGCTGCGTCGTCGTGACGTGCGGCACGACAATTTCTGCCCCGATCTGCGGCGGCGCCAACGGTGCGAACGGCACCAACG
>JAVHOZ010000065.1:523-35286 GCA_036170335.1 Candidatus Magasanikiibacteriota bacterium
GCGTCGACGGCAAGGACGGCAAGAATGGCACCAACGGCACCAACGGGACCGATGGTGTCAACGGCACCAACGGCAAAGACGGTGCAACAGGCGCCAACGGGACCAATGGCAAGGACGGCGCCAACGGTGCGAACGGCACCAACGGCGTCGACGGCAAGGACGGCAAGAATGGCACCAACGGCACCAACGGGACCGATGGCGTCAATGGCACCAACGGCAAAGACGGTGCAACAGGCGCCAACGGCGCCAACGGTAAGGACGCGCAGCCCTGCTCTGTCAGCCTCTCGGCGGACGGTTGCAAGGTCAGCATCATCTGCCCGCTTTCGTCCGTCATCTACGCCGTGCCCTGTGGCAGCGCCGATGCTGGCAGTTCCGACACGAGTTCGGCAGATGCTGGAAGCACCGATGCTGCCAGCGCCGACGTCGCCGCCGACATCACCGCTACCGACATCGCAGCCGACACCACAGTGGTGGCGGCGTTCAAGGCTGATCTCAGCTTCATTTCGCCAGTCGCGGCAGAAATCCACGTGTACTACAACGTGGACCAAGCCGATCCGGCCAAGAGCTCTGAGTCCAGTGGCCTCGCGCCGCTGGCTATCAGTCTGAACATTGTCCAGGCTTGTCTGGGCTTTGACGGTGTCGACATTGCTGTCCGCACTCCGACCGCCCCAATGGTCTGGTGGTGTGGAATCGGCGACGGAACGCCGAGCAAGTCGCAGATTGCGGTGAAGGTCAACGGAGTGTTGGTGGCCCCAACGTTCCAGATCGAACCACAAGCCTGCAGCGGAGGACAGGAGGGCAACCTTCACCTCAGCAAGGCCCAACTCGGCTGTCCGTAAAGAAGTATTCCGCTTCACCCGGTTTTCACACCAACCGGTCTAACAAAAAAGTGAAGGTTTTTCGCACCTTGTGTAAAAGCGAACGTTAGAGTGCGTTGATGGAACGCGCCCTACGATAGGCCATTTCGGCCAGCCATGTTCGTCGGCGAGAGATCGCTAGCGGATCGGTTCACCGGGGCACGCAAGTGCCCCACCATCTTGAATTCATAATCCCGATTGTGAGTTGAAGATGGAAATATAACTATCTCCATGACAAAAAATATCACCCTTCTCTCGGGTGATTTTTTGTTTTGTATGTTTCTCGAACAATACAAGCGATAGACAAAAAACATAATTTATGTTATATTTTATCTGACCTATCAACATATTATGTCAGAAGAGTTAAATATTAATAAAGTAATAAAATATTGGTTGGAAACAGCTAAACATGACTTTGAAACAATGTCCGGTTTGTATAAAATAAAACGTTATTCTGATTCTCTTTTTTTCGGTCATATTGTTTTGGAGAAAATTTTAAAAGCTCACGTTGTTGCCACCACAAATGATCACGCTCCTCGTTTGCACGATTTGGCCAGATTGAGCGTGTTGGCCAAAATTAATTTAACAAAAGAACAACTAATATTTTTAAAACAAGTTAGTGATTTTAATATTGCCACTCGTTATCCGGATTTTAAGTTTAATTTTTATAAAAAATGTACACCAAAGTTTACCAAAGAATATTTAGATGAGATCAAAAAGATATATTTTGAATTATGTCAAAAGTTGAAGCCAAAAAAATAATCCAGCAGTATATTCAAGTATTAAGAACAAATGGTTTTAAAATCACTTCTGTTTATCTTTTTGGTTCTATGATAAATGGAAAATCAACCAAGTATAGTGATATTGATGTGGCGGTAGTTACTCAAAAGAAAGGAAACCACAATCAAGATCGTCGACGTTTGTTTTTGGCTGGTCTACAGGTAGATAATAGGATTGAATCACATTTATTTTCAAAAAAAGATTTCTCGGATATTAACAATCCCTTGGTGTACGAAATTCGTAAAACCGGGATAAAAATACTGTAATATAATATCACGACCTTGCTTCTTAGTGTAAAAGCGAACGTTAGAGTGCATTGATGGAACGCGCTCTACGATAGATGGAAATATAACTATCTCCATGACAAAAAATATCACCCTTCTCTCGGGTGATTTTTTGTTATCCACAGTTTAGCGTTGGTTTGTGGGGTAAAAAGGTGTATAATATGAAGGTATACGTTTCTGTTTTTTATTATTTTTAATAATAAAATGAAATATGATGATCTAGAAAATAGCTTATTTAAGCAAAAACCAGTTTTTGATGCCAAAGATATCAAATTGGCTGGTTTTCGTGTTTTTCCTTATCAATTTAGTTATTGGGTTAAAGATGGAAAAATTAAAAAATTGGCTAATGGTTTTTATGCTTTTGCTAAAGCTGAAATCAAGACAGAGTATATAGCCAATTTATTACAGCAGCCTTCTTATATTTCATTACAATATGCTTTATATTATTACAATTTAATAGTGGATATTCCGTTTCATATCACTTCTGTCACCACCAAAAATACTAGAAAAACAAAAGTTGATGACGCGGTTTATTTTTATCAACATGTTAAGCCATCACTATTCAACGGTTTTGTGATAGCAGGTAGTCAAGAAAAAATAGCTGGAAATTCATTTATGATTGCCACTCCCGAAAAAGCATTGGTGGATTTGTTTTATTTAAATCCCACACGTTTCAAAGTTGAAAGTGATTTTTTTGAGGCACGTTTTCATGAAGATGAAATGAAGAAAAAAATTGATTGGCGCGGTGTTTTTAATATAGCCGCTTTGTACAAGAATAAAAATTTAGAAAAAAGATTACACAATTTTAAAAATTACATTTTTTCCAATTGATTATGATGAATTTGGAACAAATTATTTTATTTTCCAAAGAAACCGGGTTGCCGTCTGGTCGTGATAAACAAGCTTTGGCTGAGTATTTACAGTGTATTATTTTGCAGATAATTGCCAATAGTGACTTTGTTGATAAATTAAGCTTTATTGGTGGCACTAGTTTGAGATTTTTTTATGGATTACCTAGGTTTTCTGAAGATTTGGATTTTGATAATTTTGGATTATCTCAGGATAATTTTACCAAATTAATAAATGTAGTGAGTAAAAATCTCATCAATCAAGGTTTTGTAGTTGAATGTAGTATCAAGATAAAAGGTGCGTATCATTGTTATGTTCGATTTGATAATTTATTATTTCAAAATAAACTGTCGTTGCATGCTAACGAAAAAATATTGGTAAAAATTGACACGGTACAACAAGATTTTACTGTTCAAAAAGATCATAAGTTTTTTAATCGATATGGTATTGTAGAGGAAATGAATATTAATTCACTCGATATTTTGATGGCACAAAAAGTATTGGCTATTTTGGGTAGAAAGACTTCCAAAGGTAGAGATTTTTTTGATTTTACTTTTTTGGATGGTTTGACCAAACCAAATCTGAATTATTTAGATCACAAGATAGGTATCAAGACTATGTCACAGCTCAAAGAGCGTTTGTTGCAACGTTGTGCCGAAGTTGATTTTAAAGAAATGGCGCGCGACGTGGAACCGTTTTTATTTAATCACGATGACGTGATCCGGATTACCAAATTTCCACAATATATTACGGGGTGGAATGTATAGTTTTGAAAACTAAAAATATGTTTAAAAAATCCAGACAAGACAATCACCCCAATTTGCTGTTTCCGCGGTTGTCGCCTTGGGAGCAGGAGTTTACTTTGGGGGCGGGGGCGATTTTGTTGTTTTGGTCGTTGTTGTTGCTTTTGCCGTTGCAGTTGTTTGTGAGTTTTGGTTTGGTGTTGCTGGGCTTGTTTTTGGTGACCGCTTTTATTTTTAAACTTGAATTACTTTTTTATATTTTAACCACAGTTTCTTTTTTTACCGGTTGGGAAATTTCTTTTTCCAAATATGAATGGGCGAGAAATATTGTGTATCTATCTTCGGTCAATGCACCACTGGGAGATTTTATCGGAGCGATGTTGTTGGGGTTGTCGACGCTCGCGATTGTTTTTGGATTTTTGCATCCCGCTTGGAAAGATAAAAAAATATTATTAAAAGTTTCTGGTTGGTATAGTTTGTTTTTGGTGTGGTCGTTGGTTTGCGCATTGCTGGCAATGGATCATAATTGGATAATCAGTTTAAAATATCTGGTGCGCAATATGTTGTTTGTCTATTTGGCGTTTGTAATTTTGCCGGTGATTTTGATAGACAAATTAGACACGATAAAAAATATTTTAAAAATTTGGTTTGGGGTGGGGTTGTTGACGGCACTATTTGGTTTTTCTTCGCTATACTTTTTTGCGCAGAGCGGTTGGCCGCGGGTGACGCCGTATGGTATCGCTGGGTTTGCTCCGTTGGGATACAATCACAATTTGATCGCGGAGATGCTGGTAGTGGTTTTACCGGCCGGTCTGTATTTATTTTTTAAAGCTAAAAACAAGCAACAAAAACGATGGTATTTTTTTGGATTGATTTTTACACTGCTCGCGGCGTTGTTGACATTGTCGCGCGCGGCGTGGATTACTATTTTTGCGCAATTAGCGGTGTTGGGAGTGGTGTATTTTTCGCAGGTAAAGACTATTTTAAAGAAAATTAGTCATCTCAATTTTTATTTGTTTTTAGTGGGGTTGATATTGTTTGGATATATGATTTTCTTTTTGACTTCACCGATCGTGCATAGTTCAAACAGTTCACGTTTTGCGATGACCGACATTTCATTTTTTATGGCCAACCGTTCACCGCTTCATGGCTATGGTCCGGGGATGTTTATGGAGATACTTGGCAGCGTGCGCGATTGGACTCAGGAATATGGCGATGCGCTGGATTCACATGGTATTGTGCAGAAGATAATTGTCGAGGACGGCTATGTTGGATTAATTTTTATTTTATTATTTTTTGTTTATTTATTTAAAAAATTGTGGTTGGTATATCGGATGTCGGATGATAAAGAATTATATATGATATTATTCATGTCAGCGGTAGGGGCGGTGGTGTTTCAATTTTTCAACACTTCATATTTTGTCAGTGTGATGTGGTTGCCAATTGGTTTGGCCTTGAGCGCCGCGACATTATTGAAAAAAGATTTGTAATATATGCAACATATTGTACAGGTGATACCGGCATTGGGATACGGGGGAGCCGAACGGTTGGTGGTGGATCTTGTTAATCATAGTGATAGCGCGAAATATCGATTTACGGTAATTGTTTTTTTTGATAATTTGCCGCTGAAGTCGTTGATTGAAAAAAAGGCCAATGTTATTTTGATAGAAAAAAAATCCAAATTTGATTTTAGTTTTTTAAATAGATTGGAGAAAAAATTAGTGGAGTTGAAACCGGATCTTGTGCATGGACATCTTTTTGCCGGAGATTTTTGGGGACGACTCGCGGCCCATCGGTTGAGTGTGCCATATTTGAGTACTGAACACAATCTGAATTACGACGACGGTTGGTTGAAAAATTTTGTGAAAAAAATGGTGTCCAGTGAGCAAGATTATTTTGTGGCTTGTTCTTTGACGGTGTCGGATTATATGCGTACGGTTTATAATATTAAAAATGAAATCAGAGTAATATCCAACGGTATTGAATTGAATCGTTTTACCAATTTAACACCAATCACTTGGCACAACCCGCTGCGGTTTTTGATGATTGGCCGGTTGACAAAACAAAAAGGTCAGTTGGTAGCTTTGTCGGCCTTGAAGAAAATTACCAATCATCATTGGCATTTGACAATAGTAGGGTCGGGGATTGAGAAAAATAATTTGCTGGATTTTGTTAGAAAAAATAATTTACAAGATAGGGTGGAATTTGTGGAACCTTTGGTTCGGGTGGAAAAATATTTTGGTGAAGCGGATGTTTTTTTGATGCCCTCTGTTTGGGAGGGTTTGGGTGTGGTAGTGATGGAAGCAATGGCTAGTGAGCGAGTGGTGTTGGTGTCCAAAACCGGTGGACTGACGGAGCTGATTCAAGATCAAGAAACCGGTTATTTTTCAAAACCACAAAATATTTTGGATTGGGAGAAAAAAATAAAATATATTATTGAAAATAAAAACGAAGCACATCGATTGGCCAAAAATGCCAAAATTTATGCCAAAGAAAATTTTGGTGTTAAAAAAATGATCGAAAAATATGATAAGGTTTATTCTATAATTATACAATGATTCCCGTTTTCGCGGGAATGACAATTATTGCAAAAAAATATGAATACAAAAATGCCAATAGACTGTGTCTTGGCACTGACTTACGACTGCAATGCGCGTTGTACGATGTGTGATATTTGGAAAATAAAAGATTCTCCGGCCTTGTCTTTGACGGATTTGGCCAAATTACCCGATAGTCTTTTGGATGTGAATTTATCCGGTGGGGAACCATTTTTGAGGAAAGATTTACCGGAAATTGTGGCGGTGATAAAAAAGGCTTGTCCAAAAGCGCGCTTGGTAATTTCTTCCAACGGATTTTTGACGCTGGTAATAAAAAAAGCGATGACGGAAATTTTGAAAATCGCACCCGACATTGGAGTGGCTTTTTCGATTGATGGTATCGGACAGATGCACAATGAGATGCGTGGCATACCGGGTGGTTTTGACAGGGTGATGGATTCGCTCAAACTGCTCAAAAGTATGGGCATGACCAATCTGCGTTTGGCTTTCACGATTACCGAATACAATGTGAATCATTTTGCCAAAGTTTATGATTTGGCGCAGGAGCTGGGTGTGCAATTTACTCATAGTTTTGCTCAAAGCAGTGAATTTTATTTTGGTGGTAAAAAAAATATAAACAACCCGCGTAAAGATTTGCTGGAAGTGGCATACAAATATATTATCAATAGTGAACTGAAAAGTTGGAATGTGAAACGCTGGCTACGTGCTTATTTTGCCAATGGTATGTTTCGATTTATTACCAGTAAAAATCCGGTGTTGGACAATGCTCCGGGACGTGATTTTTTCTTCATCGATCCTAGTGGCGATATTTATCCATCGGTGATGCACAATGTGATACTCGGAAATATTTCTCAAGTTGATGATTTTGCAAAATTTTGGCAAAGTGCAGAGGTGGAGGAAAAACGCAAAAAAGTAGATGAGTTGAAAATGCCGGTTTGGATGATCTGCACTGCGCGTACAGCCATAAAAAGTCATCCGCTCGCAGTCGGTTGGTGGATTTTGAAAAATAAAATATTTGGATATAAATCGTAACTGTCATTCCCGTGTAAACGGGAATCCAGAATTAATTAGATTCCCGTTTACACGGGAGTGACAAAAAATATGAAAATAGTGTTAGTAAATAAATTTTGGTATGCGCGCGGTGGAGCGGAGAAAATCGCGTTATTAACCAAAGAGTTGCTGGAAAAAGCCGGACATCAGGTGAAGATTTTTGGTATGAATCATCCGGACAATTTGTTTTCCAATAAATATTTTACGGATTTTGTAGATTATAAAAATTTGGGATTGTTGGCGAAAATAAAATTTGGCGCGCGTGTGATTTATAATGCTCAAGCCAAAAAGAATTTTGAGAAGTTACTGTCGGATTTTGCTCCGGACGTTGTGCATTTTCATAATATTTATCATCAGCTATCTTGTTCGGTGATTGAAGCGGTGGCGGAGAAAAAAATAAAATCAGTGATGACTTTGCACGATTACAAATTTATTAGTCCCAATTATAATTTGTATCATCATGGGAAAATTTCTGAGTGTGGGGTAAATGGAAAATATTATCAGTGTCTTTTGTCCGATTGCATGGAAAATTTTTCCGATAGTCTATTGGCGACGTTGGAGGCGTATTTTGTAGCTTGGAAAGGTTACAAAAACATGATAAATAAATTTATTAGCCCTAGTAATTTTTTACGTGATAAATTTGTTAAAGCGGGATTTATTGCCAAAAATATTTTGTATTTGCCAAATGCGATTGAGAATAATAATTTTAAAATGAATTCCGGCGATCTTGATTATGTCGCTTATGTCGGCCGGTTGTCTAGTGAAAAAGGATTAAAATATTTATTGGGAGCAGCGGGGAAATTATCTAGTATTAGATTTGTAATAGTGGGCGACGGACCACAACGAGCTGAGTTGGAAAAAATAAAAAATGCCAATCAACTAGATAACGTTGAATTTGTCGGACAAAAAAGCGGCGTAGAATTGCAGAGTTTGATTGCTGGTGCTCGTTTGTTGGTGTTACCATCGGTCTGGTATGAAAATGCTCCGTTGAGTATTTTGGAAGCGAAAGCGCATGGCAAGATTGTAGTGGCTAGTGATATTGGTGGAATATCGGAAATTTTGCCAAAAGAATTGTTGGTAAAACCGGCCGATGCGATTATTTTAGCGCAAAAAATCGATGAATGGTTTAATAAAAACGAAACCGAACGTCAATCGATGAGTGAAAGATTGTTTGGCCAAGCTAGCGCTGAAAATAGACCGGAAATATATTTGCAAAGATTGTTAAAAATTTATTCAGATTTATCCAGTTAATGAAAAATTTTTTTTACAGATCAATCACCGCAATTTTTATTGGCCTATTTGTGTCGGTATTTTGTTATTTTAGTTATTTTGCCAAGTCGGCGCCGATTTTGGCCAATTATTATCTGCGTTGGGATTTGCCGTCAAGTGAAATTGAAAATTTGGCCAAATGGGATTTGTTAATTTTGGATATGGAAAATCAGGTAACCAATCCGGAAAAAATAAAAAAAATTCGTCAGTTGCATCCCGGGATAAAAATATTGGCCTATGTGACTTCGCAAGAAATAAAAAATGGACAGCTGGGCACGATGCGCGCCAAATTAAAAAGTGGTATTAGTGACAGTTGGTATTTACGTCGCAGTAATGGTGAAAAAATTTCTTTTTGGCCTGGCACAACGATGCTCAATCCGACAGATGTGTGTCCGATAAGTAATGGCCAACGCTGGAATGATTATCTGGCCAGTTTTATGAACAACGAAGTTCTTTCTACTGGTTTGTGGGATGGGATTTTTTATGATAATGCTTGGGGTGATCTGACTTGGTTTTCCGGCAACAATGTGGATCTGAATTTGGATGGTCAACCGGATAGCGATATCAACAAACATTGGAATGCCGGTATGACAAATTTATTCAACATGACGCGTGATTTATCGGGTGCGAATTATGTGATTGTCGGCAATGCGATGACACGTGAGTATGCCAATAATCTCAACGGTATGATGTATGAAAATTTTCAAAACCATGTGTGGCGCGATGTAATGTATGCGATAAAAACAGAGATGAATGGCAATTTGCGGCCGCGAATTATTATCATCAATGGCAATACCAATAATACCGGCAACAAACAGAGTTACCAAAATATGCGCTATGGTTTGGGGAGCGCACTAGTTGGTGGGGCGTATTTTTCTTATGATGATGGTGATCAAAGTCATAGCCAAACTTGGTGGTACGATGAGTATAATGTGAAGCTGGGAAATCCGGTGGGTGAAGCTAGTACTATGGATGGTAATACTTTGATTACTGAAGATGTCTGGCGTCGTGATTATGAAAACGGTTTGGCCTTGGTAAATTCTACTGGCAATGAGCAGACAGTAAATTTGGGCAATGATTATGAAAAAATTATCGGAAAGCAAGATCCGGCGATAAATGATGGATCGATAGTCGACAGAGTAAAAATAAATTCGCGCGATGGTTTGGTGTTGCGCAAAGTAGTACAAAATCTTTTTGGTGCGTCTTTTAAAAATGGTAGCTTGGTGAGATTTTATGATGTGCGTGGCCAGAGAGTGCGTAATGGTTTTTTTGCTTTTGTACCGGATGTGGCTGGTGGTGCGCGTGTGTTTGTGGGTGATTTGAATGGTGATGGTAGTAATGAGCGAGTAGTCGGTGGGGCTGGGCGTTTTGAAATTTTTAATTCGGCCAATTTGCATTGGTTTGATAGTTATCCCTTTGGTGGAAATAATTCCAAAGAATTGCGTTTTAGTGTAGGCAAAAGTTTGGCTGGTGAAGTGAAAATTTTGCTAACACCGACGGTTGGCAATCGGGCGGTTTTGTATGATTATCATGGTGAAGTTATCAAAGAAGATTTTTTGCCATTTGGTTCAAAATATAATGCTGGTTTTTATGGGGCGCTGGGAAATTTTAGTGGTGGCTCGAATCTGGAAGTGGCGATTGGTTCGGGTGGGGTGAGAGTGGGGGAGGTGTTGGTATTTGATGCGGATTTACAAAAAATAAAATATCGGTTTTTTCCATTTGATAAAAAATATTTTGGTAGAATAAAAGTAGCAGCCGGAGATGTCGATGGCGATGGCAAGGCGGAGATAATCACGATGGGAAAATTTGGAGCAAAAAATGTGGTGCGAATTTTTGACAATAAAGGTAAAAAATTGTCGGAGTTTTTGGTTAATAGTCAGTTTGGTGGGGCAGATTTGGGTATTGGTGCTACTGATGTGAATTTTGATGGGAAGGATGAAATAGTGATGGATGGGGGATAGACCTATTACCTTGAATTTTTATAGTCATTTTTTTGGCTAAAATTAGCCCATGCTAGACCATTGACAAATGGTCGTTTTTGTGCTATGCTATGTAGTTATTCTGTGCAAGAATAATGACTGAATTTAGCTTTTTTCAAATCAAACGAATACTTACCTGCGTGGAAGTAAACACATGTCATTCCTAATATTGTCATTCCAGTGAAGCTTGTCCTCACGAAAGTGGTGAACGGGAATCTAAGATGTTTTTACTCCCATGCAGGTTCTAGCATTGGGAGGTGGTTGCCTAGTTGGTAACAGTCCTTCCCAGTGTTGGGTAAAATTCGTCAGTGTTAGCGCAACTTTTTCGTCTTGTCAGAGGTAACCAACCCATCTGCACAGGACATGCTCTGGAGGATACCATGACGGAGAATACCTACACCGGTCCGAACATCGATTCGGAGAAGAAGTTTTTTGGCGCCGGCGCTCCGATGAGTGGCGGACTGTTCGTCGCGATTGGCTTGGCGGTGGTGGCGGTGGTTTTGGCCATCGTCGGCATCAACATGGCCAACAACGCCGACACCCACGCCACTTCGATCGAGAAGTCGGTCAGCAAGCTGGGCGATGCGCATGACGCGCTCGCCAAGTACGTCCATGAGGAGCACGACTGGGTCGTCGCTCGGCTCGCGACGAAAGCCACGGCGACGACGGTCGACGAAGCGATCGCGACTCTGACGGCGAAGGCCGACAAGAGCGTGGTCGACAAGTTGACCGAGGAGTTGAAGACGAAAGCGTCTAGCTCCACCGTCACGAGGCTGGCCAGCGATCTCCTGATGAAGGCTGACGCGCAAGCGGTCAAGCGGATCGCGCGGCGAGTTCAAAAGATGGACACGCGTGTCAACAATCTGGTTGACTTGAACAAGTTGATCGAGGTTGCTCCCGCTGCTCCGCCCGCAGCCAAGCCGCCGCTTCCGGCCGCGGCACCGGCTGCCAAGTAGTCCGTCCCACGCAACGTGGGCATCGTAGTCAGTACACCATGTTTTTTGATGGTGATGACTCGATGAGGACGCAAAATCCCCAAAAGGGTGCCTGTGACGCAAGTCACAGGCATACCGCTTAGTAAATAAAATTTGTTTATTGAGCCGATTAAAAAATCACCAAATCAATCTGGTGATTTTTTATTTTTTTTAAATTGTCATTCCCGTGCAAACGGGAATCTTATTTTTGACAAAACACATCAATTGTGGTTTTATAGTATCCAGTGCGAATAGTGGCTAGTTTGGAATTTCCAATCGGCCAGGCTCAATTGGTCAAGTTTTTGGAGGAAAAGAGGAACATGGATACTCAACCTTTTGTTATTGGTGCTACGGCGCCTAAACCCCCGGTGTCTGATCCTGACGAAAGTCGTCATGGTCAAGTTCTCGATCTTCAAGAGATGCGTCGGCGTCTGGCGGAAAAGAAGAATCCGACTGTCAAGGATGCACTTGAAGCGTTGAGTGTTGAACGCGCTCAAACGGACCAGCTGACCATTCGGGTTGCCGATCTGGAGAACGACAAGCTCAAGGACAACAAGCACTTCGGTGCCAATGTGTCCGAGGTCGCCAAGCCGCTCATCGCTACGGCTGTTCAGACTTCATACCGGAAGATCTGGAGTGTCGCGGTTGTGGCTGGCTTGGTTCTGCTGGCTGTGGTCACGGTCGGCGTCTGGTCGCATCAGGCACTCAAGTCTCGGGTTTCACTGGTGGAGTACGGTTTGACCGCTAAGGCCGATCAGGCTCAGGTGGACAAGATCGTGTCTCAACTCACGACCAAGGCGGACAAGTCCGAGCTCAAGGCTATTGAAGCCAAGGCAGACCGCTCGGTTGTCGAACGTCTCAGCCAAGAGCTCAAGGAGAAGGACGGCGCGCACGACGCACGTCTCAACGATCTGGCCACGGATCTGATGTCCAAGGCCAATCAAGAGGAGGTTGAAAAGCTCTCCGCTCGTCTGCGCTCAACTCGCTCCAAAATTCGCTCGCTCGAACAGCGGATGAAGGAGTTCTCGACTTCGGTTCCAGCGCCGGCTCCAGCCGTTCCGCCCAAGACCATGTAGTCCACCCATGCAATGTGGGCAATGAGATCTGTTTGCTTTGTTTTTGAAAGCGAACTACTCTAGAAGGACGCAAAATCCCCAAAAGGGTGTCCCGACTTAGTCGGGACTACCTGCTTAGTAAATAATTTTTTTGTTTATTTAGTATATTAAAAAATCCACCGTTGTTTGGTGGATTTTTTAATTGATACAAATTATTTACCGGTGATTAAACATACCACTGATCCATCAAATTTCCAATTTTGTTTTATGGCTTGTTGTAATCCAACAATTGCGAGCGCGCTATTTGGTGATAATTTTATTTTTTCAGTTTCTTCTACTAGTTTGATTGTATTTTTTATTTGTTGGTCGTCGGCTATCCAACCAAAACCGTGACTGTTTGTTATATCGGCGGTTACCATTTCTTTGCGGTGAGCAATGTTATCCACGATTGCGCCGGCCAGTGATGTCTTTGTCATTCCCGCAAAAGCGGGAATCTTGGTTGTGTCGACAGATTCCCGCTTTTGCGGGAATGACAATAAAAATTTTTCTGTAATCGGATGCACTGCGCTAGTTTGTACAATATGAATTTGAGGATTTAGTTTTAATTTTTTAAAAGCAGCGTGAAGTCCTTGGGCGGTAGTACCACTGGATGTTGGGATAAAAATTGCCGATAGATTTTTTATTTTATTCAATTCCAGAGCAAGTTGTTCGTATCCGGTTAGGGCAGTATCATCTATCGACTGGCGTAATATTTTGGCCTTGCCGGATTTGTCGATTTGAAAAGCTGATTGTTTTGGATTTTTTATTTTTATTAAAAATATATTTTTGGATAATATTTTTGTTAATATTTTTTCTTTGGCTTTGTCAATTTTTTCACCCACAAAAATTTGTAAAGTCAGTTTGTTTTTGTGTGTCCGATTAAATTTTTTAATATACAAACCAGCGGCCAAAGCGGCATTTCCGGAAGAAGATATTACAAAATTAGCAAGTCCTTGTTTGACATAAAAATCTACCATCAGTGGTATAGAACGGCCTTTGTGTGACCCAAGCGGGTGTAAATCTTCTCTTTTGAAGTAAAGAGGCGCTTCCAAACCCAGTGTTTTAGCCAATTTTTGATGTTTTGTTTGAGGGGTTATCATAGGTCTTGCCAAAAGTGATTATTTTTGATATACTTGTTTTTGCTTTCGTAATTTAGTTTAATTATGCTCTTATGATTTTAACTTGTCTTGAATGTAAAAATCCAGTCGATCTTACTTCTTATCCGGATTTGGATATCGGTCATGTGATAGAATGTGAGATGTGTGGCATTACTTTGGAGGTCATCTCGATTGATGGTGATAAAGTAAAAGCGGAAGTTGTTGACGAGGGAAAATAAATATTTTGAAAGGCTCTGAAAATTAAGGGCTTTTTTATTTTCCAAAAATTTGTTTTCTAAATTTATCCAGTTCTTTTTTTCCTTTTAGTTGCATTCTTAAAATATCACATACAAATTGATTGTTCCATGATTGTAATGCGGTCGCGTCTTTGATAAATTGTTCAAAACTTTTTTTGTGAATAGTTATTTTTTCTCCGGCGTCTAGGTTTTGTTTCGCGACGACTTGACAATCTGATGCGAGATAATAATATACAGTCCAATCCATTTTGTGTATAGGTTGGAATGTTTTTAGTAGTTTCCATTTTTTGGCCACCAGGCCGGATTCTTCCAGTAGTTCGCGTTTGGCCGCGGCCAATGGTTTTTCGCCTGGGTCGACGCGACCACCAATCAGTCCGTGATCACGTTTTTGGTTTGGTTGAAATTCTTTGGTGGTAAAAATTTTATTATCTCTCGTGGCGATGATTTGGACAGTATCGGGACGTTTGATCATTTCAAAAGTAGCCAAAGACCCATCGAACATTTTTTGTGGCCATTGATAGGTGTCAAAAATTTCTCCGGTAAAAATCTTTTTTGCTTGTTTTGGTATTTTCATAATTTGTTAGGTTCCTGATGAAAATTATATTTTCATCAAATTTTCTATCATCCCTCTAAAACTATGGCTACCCATAAAAACAATGGCGTCATTAATCTTAGCGGCATGTTTTAGATAATTTATTAGTTCTTCGTCAACATCAAAATATTTTACATTAGAATGGGTTTTTGAAATTATATTGGCGAGTTCTTCGCCTTCAATACTACCGGGAGTTTTTACTTTTGTAAGACGGGGGATGATGACTTCAGTGGCGTCGGCGAATTGGTGGTCGTAATCTGGAAGTGATTCTACTTGCCGGTTGCCGGTGTTTGGTTCAAAGATGGCAAAAATTTTTCCGGAATAAATATTTTTTAAAGTTGCCAGTACCGATTTGGCTTTGATAGGTGAGTGAGCAATATCGTCATAGATGTCAGCACCAGAAGTGGTGGTGCCACGTTTTTCTAAGCGGCGTTTGATACCATCAAATTTTGCTATCGCCGATATTATTTTATCTGGTTCAATTCCAATTTCTTTGGCCATAACAAAAGCGCCACAAATATTTTCGGCCATGTAGTCACCGAGCATCGGAGAAGAAATTTCAAAAACTTCGCCGACGTTTTCTATGGTAAAAGTGAGATCGGATTTTGTTTGTACAACATCTTCATAAATATAATTACTTTTTTCTTTACCGTAAGTTGCTATTTTAGATTTGGATTTTTGAATTATATTTTTTACGTTGTTGTCATCAGTACAAGCAACTATCAACCCAGTCGGTGGAACCAGCTGAATTAATTTTTCAAAAGCTTCCAAATAAGATTGTTCGGTCGGATAGACATCGGCATGATCCCAACGTACTGCTGTAAGTAAAAGATGAGTTGGTTTGTATGAAAAAAATTTGGCACGCATATCGTCGCGACTAGTTTTGTATTCGTCACCTTCAATCACACTCCAATCACCACCGAGATCATCAGCGCTGAGTTCAAGACTGTTGGCCAAACCACCAAACATATAAGCCGGATCAAGGCCGGCTTCTTTGAGGATCCAAGCAAGCAGGGCAGTAGTAGTGGTTTTGCCGTAGGTACCGGCACAGACAATCGAATTTTCTTTTAACAAATACTTCGCAATAAGTTCCGGATAAGAAACATGAGGAATATTATTTTTCAATACAAAATTTAATTCCGGGTTGGAACTGCTAGCCACATTGCCGACCACAACTAAATCTGGTATGCCCATTTTTTCAGTGTGCCAACCAGGATAATATTCGATATTATGGTTAGTAAGATGAGTGGAAATAGGCGGGTAAAACCCAACATCCGAACCGGTAACGTGCCAGCCTTTTTTTTGCCACAAAATAGCCAAGGCACTCATCCCGACCCCACAGATTCCGATAAAATGAATATGTTTTTTTGTCATTTTATTTCCTTTTTCAATTTTTCCAAATCAGTGCTCCATTTTTTGCCATCGAACCATTCTAGTCCGTCAAATTGTAATTTGTAAGTATCGGTTTTGCGTGTTACCGAACCAAGATAAATATATTTTTTATTATTTTCTTTGGCACAAACAATCGCTTTGGTCATCATACCTAGTCCAAGGTTTTTTATTTTGGAATTCAGATCGTAAAATGGATAGCAATAATGTAACAATTTAGAGTTATCAAAACAGATTACATAACCGATCGCCAAGTTGTCTTCTTTTTGTCTGTAAATAAACAATTTGTTAAAATTACTTTCGTCCGGTTCGGTGATGAGAGTCTTGATTTTTTGTGCGGAAAAAGTTTTTTCACCAAATTTGGTAGCATAAAAATCTTTGCCAAGTTTGTGTATGCCCCAGTGATAATTGTCGTACGAAATATTGGCGACTTCCATGTTCACATTTTCAGTGTGTTTCAAAACCCTTCTATTCTCACTATTGAGCTCAAATTTGGACAAATCAATACGCAAACTTCTGGTTTGATACATTTCACCCTTTCCAATACGAGTAAACAAAAAACCGCCATCATAAAGATCATTTATATTGTTATCAGAAAAGTCAGTTACAGTTTTTGAGTTCCATTTTAAATACATAATGTTTTTGAAATTAAGTTTTTTTAATTGTGAAACACTCAGGTAATTTGTGACTCATTTCACTCTGGCTCTGAACTCGCCTGCGGGCTCAAACAGCAGAGCCAGCCACGTTCAATTCGTCTACAAATTAAACTTCGCTTTTTCAATATTAAAAAAACCTAATTTCAAACGATTCCTTATTTATATATCGCCATCCAAATCCCCACCACCACCATCAAAGCATGAATAATCCAAAATCTCATTACAATTTTTTCTTCACTCCAGCCATTAAACTCCAGATGATGATGTAGTGGGGCCATTTTGAACAAACGACGTCCAAATAAACGGCGAGAAGCTACTTGTAAAATTACAGCAATAGTTTCAACGTAAAAAATAAATCCAAAAATAGGAATATATAAAGTTTTATCAATTGAGATCATATTGATAGCCAGTAGCGCGCCCAGTCCCAGAGAACCAACATCACCCATTTGAAATCGCGCTGGTTTGATATTAAAGTAAGTATAAGCGAGTAGTGAGCCAGCAACCGTAGCATTAAGTGGAGCAAAAGCTGTACGTCCCTCTATCCAACTAATAACCGTTAATCCAACAAAAGTAATAAGCAACGACCCTCCTGCTAAACCATCTAATCCGTCAGCGATATTTACCGCGTTGGCCGTAAACATTACAAATAAAATAATAATTGGCACAATCCAAACGCCGGCATAAATTCGGTCATCAAATGGAATAGCGAGTGAGTGCCAATGTGGGTCAAGTTTGGTGTAAACCCACCAAGCGGCTACTGCTCCGGCTAAAAATTGAAAAATTAATTTTTCATGAACTTGAATTCCGCGACCGGGGTGTGATCCAAGCATATGAGTGAGATGTTTAAAAAATTCCCACGGTAGTATCAGAATATACCAAACACGCATATACCAATTGCGATGGATTTTTATCAAAATAATAGTTTGTTTTAAAGTGCGTAAACGGCGTTTAGCGCCAAAGGTGTTGAGTAAATCATCAGCCGCGCCCAGCAGTGCAGCGATAGTCATCACACCGATTGGTACATAAGTATATTTACGACTCCAATTAAAAATCAGTGTGATGGCTGTTACCATCAAAATTACCAAAAGACCACCCATAATCGGGGTGCCAACTTTGACTTGACGGTCGCCGTATAAGGTAAAATCATAATCATTACGGCGAGTAATTTTTAATTTGTATAATATTTTTATTAAAATTGGCGCAAATACAAAAGACGACAGGCAAGCGCCAATAAAAAACAGCAAAGATGTTTGTAATAGGGTGGTTTGCATGGATAAATCTTACTCCAAGTTAGCCAAAAAATCAAGCCGACCTGCTTATTTTAGCCATTCTTTGGTTTGGCGAACCAATAGTTTTGAAGCTTCCAAAGGTTCGGCCATAACTTCTTTGACGATTTTTTCCATTCGCAGTCCTTGTGAGCCTTTGATAAGTATCACATCTCCTTGATGTATTTTTTCTTGTAAAAATTTCCCGGCACTGACACTTTCCGCAAAAGAAACTATTTGGTTATCGTCTAGTCCAGCCTCACGAGCGGCGATGGCGGTATGTTTGCTAGCTTCACCAACGGTGATAAGAAAATCAATTCCCAGTTCGGCTACTTTGAAACCAATTTCGCGGTGAGTATTTTCGGTTTCTGGTCCGAGTTCCAGCATGTCGGCCAAAACGGCGATACGTTTTGATCCTTGTGAAATAATTATTTTGGATAAAGTAGTTAAAGCGGATTTGGTAGGTTCCGGACTGGAATTGTAAGTATCGTCAATTAATAAAGTATTTTTTATTCCTTTGATAATACACATGTGTCCAGGTAGCGGTTGTAAATTGCGCAAAGAGTGTACTGAATCTAGCATGTTTACTCCCAAAATATTTCCTACTGCAATAGCGGCCAACGCCGAAGGAATCAGATGTTGCGCAATTGCTCCGGGAAGAAATACCGGCACAATATTACCTTTATAATTTAATTTAAAATTTAACCCGGTTGGCCAATTGGTTTTTTCATCAGTAATAATGTTGATATCGGTAGCACAAAAATCAGCCCCGTCTTTAAAACCATAAGTCGTAATTTCTGCTTTGGTAGTATTGGCATTTTGCATCACCATTTCATTGTCAAAATTCAAAACCGCGAAACCATCACGTTGCAAATGCGAAATAATAACCCGTTTTTCTTGGGAAATTTTTTTAATAGTTTTAAAAGCCTCGGTGTGAGCATGAGAAATATAAGTTAGCACTCCGATTTTACATGGCGCAATATCTACCAGATAGGGGATATCACCGGGTTTATCGGCACCCATTTCCAAAATTAAAATTTCCGGATAATTTTTATCTTTTATAAAAAGTAAATTTTTGGCTTTTAAAAATACTTTGAGCCAACCAAATATAGAACTGCCGGGAGTTTTTTCAATACCAATAATAGTCAACGGCACACCAATTTCATTGTTATAATTTTTTTGACTTTTTCGAACGTTAAAATTATTTTCTAATACCACCGCGATCGCTTCTTTGGTAGAACTTTTCCCAATCGATCCGGTGATACCAATAACGTCTGGATGGTATTTGTTAATTATTTTTTTAGAAAAATATTTTAACAGAGAATGTAAAAGTGTCTTGATCATAAATTTTAATTAAATAAGATTATACTACCGATCATTCGGCACCGCATAATATTGCAAAGCAAATTTCATCAAATCACGGAATACAAACAAAGCAGTCTGTTCCGCCCATTTACGTTGTGGCTCTTCATATTTTACCACCAAAACAAATTGGGGGTTAGCGGCGGGCGCAAAACCGGCAAAAGTATGGTTGGTGCGTTCTGCGCTAATATATTTTCCACCCTCGGCAATTTGAGCGGTGCCGGTTTTTCCGGCGACATAATAACCTTTTATTTTGGCAATTTTATAATGATTTTCTACTACCGATGTCAACATGCCACTAAGTAATTTGGCGGTACGCTGCGAAAAAATTTGTTCGGATTTTTCTGTTGGTGTAATTTCTTTTTTACCATTTGGATATCTAGTTTCCGCCACAATGTGTGGTTTTGGTAAAAAGCCTTGATTAGCAATAGCACTGTAGGCAGTGGCGATCTGTATGGGAGTGACAGTGAGACCTTGACCAAATGAACCTACCGCACCAAATATTTCACCTTTTCTATCCAAAGAGGAAATATCACCGGTGGCTTCTGGACCAAGTTCGATACCAGTTTTTTCTCCAAAACCAAATTTTTTAACATAATCTCTAAAACGTTCATGTCCTAATTTGTCTTCAATAAACATCATGCCAGTGTTAATAGAATTTTCCAAAACCTGCGTCATAGTTTTTGTACCGTAACATTTGTTTTGAGCGTTGTGTACAGAATAACCATTAATAACGCGTACACACGGATCGACATAAGTAGTGTCGGGCGAAACTAATCCTAAATTTAAACCGGCTGCCATAGTGATAGGTTTAAATACTGATCCAGGTTCATAAGGAGTAAAAATAGCGTTGTTGCTAAACACTCTCAAATCTTTTACTTCTGAATATTTATTGGGATTAAAGTCCGGTAAACTGCACATCGCCAAAATTGCGCCAGTTTTTGGATTCATCATCACTAGCGAGGCGCTTTTGGCTCCGTATTCTTCCAAACCTTTTTGTAATAATTGACAAGCTTTGTATTGCAATGATCGGTCGATAGTCAAAAGCAGATCGGCGCCATCTTGGGCGTTGACTTGTGAATGCATTGCCATGGTGATCCAGCTACCAAGCGCTCCACGTTCTCCGGAAATAAAACCTTGGTGACCGGTTAAGATTTTGTTCCAATAACTTTCGATGCCATAACTGCCGATCTGTTGAGTGCCATCATCATTGAGTCGGCAAAAACCCAAAATCGGGGCGGCCAGATTTTCTTCCGGATAGTAACGATATTCTTGGGGAGTAAAATAAATACCTGGTAATTTTTCCGCTTTTAATTTTTGAACAACTTCGTCAGTGATTTTTTTGGTTACCGGTTCGTAAAGATCGTTTGTTTTGGAAAATTTTTTGGTTAATATTTCACGATCGGTTTCCGGTAGTGATAAAATTTGTATCAGTTTATCAATAGTGTTAGAAGCCATTTCCGGTTTTATTTCTTTGGGTACAGCGTAGATCAAAAAATATTGACGATTGATAGCGGCGGGATATTCTTTTTTGGTTCTAGTGTCTTGAAAAAAAATCTCACCACGTTTGGGATGTAGTTGTTTGTAAATTTCGTGAGCGGTCAAAGCAAAAGTACGGTAGTATTCGGCTTGTACTACTTGTAACATAAACAACTTGCTAATAATTACGATTGTAACAATAATAAAAAAAATAGCAATTAGGCGCAGACGTTGATTGTCTTTATCTTGATGTCGCATTTTAAAAAGATTGTTTTAAAAGTTTTTTTAGCGATCTTTCAGGATTGGTATTTTTCCAGATTATTTGGTGTATGGTTTGAGCGAGCGGCATTTTTGTTTTATATTTTTTTGCCAAAGCCATAGTGATTTTACAAGCTTCAATTCCTTCTACCACTTGGCCAACTTCTTTGACGGCCAATTCTTTGTTTAGATATTTTGGAAAACATTGACCGAAACGGCGATTGCGTGATTGATTTGATAGGGCAGTACAAATCAGATCGCCAAGTCCGGCTAGATCGGTAGCAGTTTTTTCGTGACCACCCATTTTTTTTATTATAGCGGTCATTTCTTGTATAGCCAAAACAACAATAGTCGCTTTGGTATTCATCGACCATTCATAATAGTCAGCCATACCGATGGCGATCGCATAAATATTTTTAAATGAACCGGCAATTTCAGTTCCGATGAGATCAGTTGTTTCTTTTAAACGTAAATTATCATTACATAAAACTTTTTTTACTAATTTTATTGCTTCTTTGCTTTTGCTTGATATGTTCATAGCAGTAAAACCACCTTTGATTATATCAACAGCAATCGCCGGTCCGGAAATTGCGGTGATGAATGATTGTGAATTAGAGGGAAGAAACTTTTTAAAAACAGTTGTAGTAAGTTCTAGCGTTTTTTTATCCATTCCTTTGGAAACATCAACGCAGATAGTTTTTGGTGAAATGAATTTGGCGGTGCGTTTTATAATGTCGGTAATAAAACTACTTGGAATCACAAGGAATATTATCTTTGTATTATGTACAGCATCTTCTAGATTTTTTTCTACAATAATATTGTTGGATAAACTGACTCCCGATAAATATTTTTTATTTTCGTGAAGATCATTAATTTGATCCAGCGGTTCGGTGTCGCCCTCGTAGTTCCAAATTTTTACCTTATAGCCGTTTGATCCGATTATGTGAGCGAGTGCCGTACCCATATTTCCGGCGCCTAATATTGTAATGGAAATGTTTTGTTTTGACATATTTTTATTTATTTTTGTTAGCCAGCTGTCCACACGCCGCGTTAATATCTAGTCCTTGTGAGCGACGAATGGTACAGGTGACATCGTGGTCGTTCATCTTTTGTTGCCAAGCTTGGATGGTGGCAAAATCCGTCCCTTCAAAAAAATCATTGCAGGAACTGGCATTGTAGGGGATAAGGTTGACGCGAATTGATCCTAGTTTTAAGGCTAATTTAATCAAGGCTTTGAGATGATTACTGTCGTCGTTGACATCTTTCAACATAATATATTCCAAACCAATAAAATGAGTGCGACTAGGAAAAGCAGTGTGATATTTTTTTGTCCATTCTACGAGAAAATCCAAAAAGCCGGGACGATTGGAGGGAATAATTGCCAAGCGACTTTGCGGCAAGGCGCTGTGTAAAGATAGGGCAAAACGAACGGCTGGAAAATCTTTTTCGGTTACCATCTTGTTCATACTTTCAGGTACACCAACGGTGGATAAAGTGATTTTACGTTGTCCTATTTTAGCATATTTTACTAAAATTTTTAAAGTTAATTTAACATTTTCATAATTTAACAATGGTTCGCCTTGACCCATAAAAACGATATTGTCTATTTCTCCTTCATCTTTTTCCCATAATATTTGTTGCCAATAGCGCATCTGATCAATAATTTCGCGATAAGTCAAATTACGAGTAAAACCCAGTTTGCCGGTTGCGCAAAAAGTACAACCCATTGGACAGCCAACTTGAGAGGATACACAAATAGTAAAGCGGGGACGGTCACCTGGAATTTGTTTTTTACTGACACGTGGCATCAGGACACTTTCTACTACTTTGCCATCTGCAAATTCTAGTAGTGCTTTGCGCGTACCGTCGATCTCACTAGTTTGTAAAACTTTTTCTTTGACTGTCATCCACGGTTCGTCGATTAGCTGTTCACGTAATTTTTTTGATAGGGTGGTGATGTCCGAAAAATTATGGATATTTTTATCAAACCATCCAAGATATATTTGATCAAGACGATAAGTGGGTTCAGACTTTATAATTTCTTCTAAAGACATATTTATTTATATTTAAGTTTTTTGGATATTAATGTCGTTGCTATCATTGCTAATAGTGGTACTGTACATAGTAAAATAATTTGATTTAGATTCAATGTTTCTAGGTGAAATATACGATGTAGTGATGGTAAATAAATAATCAAAGCCAAAACAAAAATTGTTAATAAAGAAATGACTAATAATAAAATATTGCTTTTCACTTGTACCCATTCACGGCTGATTAAAATCAAAATAGTTTGAGATAATACCAATGAAGAAAAAGCCATCGTCCGACCGATATCTATTTGCCCTAAATTTATAGCATAATAAAAATAAAATCCAAATGATACAGCGAGAATGGAAAATCCCTGAAGCAGAATTTTATTGATAAGTTTTAAATTGATAAGCGGTTCATCGGTTGGTCGAGGTTTTTCGGTCATCAAATTTTGTCTGGATTTTTCTCGTTCAAAACCAAGCACGGTCGCTGGATCACAAAATAATTCTAAAAAGATTATGTTGATTGGAAAAAAAATCAGAGGATGTCCAAACAAAAGCGGTAAAATAGCCAGACCCACAATCGGCAAATGAAAAGAAAATAAAAATACAAATGCTTGGCGTAAATTGTCGTAGATGTGACGACCTTCTTGGATTGTTTTGACAATGGTAGAAAAATTGTCATCCATCAATACGATGCCAGCTGCGGCACGCGCTACCTCGGTACCTTTTTTCCCCATCGCGATACCGATGTTGGCCTTTTTAAGCGCGGGTGCGTCATTGACACCATCACCGGTCATCGCTACAATCTCGCCCATACTTTGCAGGGCTTGCACAATATTAAATTTTTGTTCAGGTTTAACGCGAGTAAAAATATCATGACGACGCACGGTTTCTTGTAGAGCCTCGTCTGATAAATTGTCCAAATCTGATCCAATAATAATTTCTTCGTTGTGTTTGAGTCCGATATTTTCGGCAATATTATGAGCGGTCAGTTTGTTGTCACCGGTGATCATTATTACTCGGATACCGGCCTTTTGACAAGTATCGATGGCTTCTTTTACTCCTTCGCGTGGTGGGTCGCTCATCGCCAAGAGGCCAACAAATTCTAGATTTTTGACTATAATAGATTCGTCGGCTTCGCAATCTCGTTTGGCTACGGCTATTACTCGATAACCACTATCAGCCATATTTTCGTAGGCTTTGGTAGCTTTGTTTTTTTCTTCATCAGATAGTGAACTATTTTTTATAATAAATTCAGGAGCGCCGGCGCTATATTGAACGCAAGCATTTTTTGTATCTTTCCACAAATGATGAACCATTTTATTTTTTGATTCAAAAGGCAGATCTTGGAGTAAGGTATGTTCTCTAAAAAAATCGGAAATGTTCACTCCTATTTTAGTGGCGAAATTTTGCACTTCAATTTCCATCGGGTCAATAGCGATTTGTTCCAATGATAATAAAGATGTTTTTATTAACGATAAAAATTCCGTTGAATGTTTTTTGATTTCTTTGACTGTATGAGTTTTGCTTTTAAAAAAAATTTGTTCCAAAGACATTTTTCCTTCGGTCAGAGTGCCGGTTTTGTCAGTGCAAATAACAGTCGCTGATCCTAAAGTTTCAATCATTGCCATTTTGCGAGTAAGAGCATTTTGTTTGGTCATACGCCAGACACCCATAATTAAAAACACACTGAAAACAATCGGAAACTCTTCTGGTATTAAAGACATCGCCATCGCTATTCCGCTCAGCAAACCTTGTGACCAGCCATATCTATAAGTAATTATTATCCCAACAAAAACAGACACAGCAATAGCGATAATTGCTATTGTTTTTACTAATGAATGTATTTTTTTCTGAAGTGGAGTGTCGATCTGTTCAATTTTTTCCAATAAATTTCCGAGTTTTCCATAGGCGGTGTGTCCACCGGTAGCGGTGACGACAAAAGTACCTTCGCCTTGTACGATCATTGTACCTTGAAATAATTTATTTTCGTCTTTGAGAGCTGATGATTTTTTAATGGCGTTTTTTTGAGCGGTGACTGATTCGCCGGTCAACATCGCCTCGTCAACCAATAAACCAAAAGAGTTTAACAAAAATCCATCAGCGGGGACTTTGTCGCCGGCCGTGACATAAATCAAATCTCCCGGAACAATATATTTTGCTTCCATTTTTTTTACTTCACTATCACGATATACTTCACAAAAATCCACCATCATTTTATCCAAAGCTTTTATGGCTTCATCGGTGCGCTGTTCTTGAATAAATTCAATGATTAAAACTGGTACTATGGAAATCAAAAGAATTACAGCTTCGATTTTATCACCAATGAAAAAATAGATTATAGCTGATATCAAAAGCAAAAGAATCATTGGCTCACTGATGATGCCCCACAGTGTGTCCAACCAAGTTTTCCGCTTTCCGATTGGGCGAATATTAAGACCGTAAGTAGTTTGAGCGGTTTGAAATTCAGTGGAGGTTAGTCCAGTGTATTTTTTGTCCAATGATTGAATTTTTTTTAAAATCTCATCACTCATAGTGTATTTATTTATCCAAAATATTTTTCTTCCAAAAGTTTTATTTTTTCGTCGACTTGTTCAGAATTTAATGGGGGAGTTTCTCCGGATTTTTTAATCAATTCAATCATTATTTTTAATAAATATTTTACACCGGGGATAATGTGATTGTTTCTATCTTCGGCATATGAAAAACGGATGTAACCTTCACCGCCACTGCCAAAATCGCTACCGGCTAGGGTGGCAATACCTTTTTCGTGTAATAACCAACGACTCAATTCTTTATCAGTTTTTATTTTTAAAGTTTCGTTGAGATATTTCAATTTTAAAATGTTGGCAAAATTTGGAAATAAATAAAATGCGCCTTCCGGTTCATTTGGTAAAATAAAAGGGGATAACAGTTTTAGTGCATCTGACAAAAATCTACCTTTTTTCTCATATTCGACAAAGTCGGCTTGCAAGATTGGTTTTATCTTTTCGGCGACACTATCGTAATGTTTTCCGTCCAGATCAACATCGCCAAAAATCGTGCCGGCGACAATTTGATTGATGCGGCTAACACAACTCCACTTATTGACAGCCAACTGACCAAAAATTTCTATCAGCCACTCTGGGGCGATAATAAAACCTATTCGCCAGCCAGTCATGGCATAATTTTTGGAACAGCCACTCAAGTTAATGGTGTAATCGAGCATCTTTGGAATAGACAGCAAACTAAAATGTTTATTGCCTCCAAAAGTTATTTGATCATAAATATCATCAAACACGACCATAAATTTATGTTTCATTGCCAAAGTAGCTATCATCTCCAATTTTTGTTGACTCATCATCATACCAGTCGGATTTTGGGGGGTATTTAAAAATAATAATTTTATATTTTGATTATTTTCAATAATTTGTGCGAGATCATCAACGTTAAAATCTAAAGTCATATCACTGGGATTTTGGCGAGCAGTCCAGTCGAGACATTTTCCTTGGGTATAAAAATTTGCTAGCGATCCATAAATCGGATAACTGGGATTTTGGACAATAATTTTATCACCGTGTCCTACTAATGTTTGAATAGATAATTCGATCGCCGGTTTTCCACCCGGTTCCAAAATTATATTTTCTGTTTTAATTTCCACTCCGCGAGTTTGTGACCAATAGTGGGCAATATTGGCACGGACTTGGGGATAGCCCATAAAGTGTCCGTATTTTGTTTGTTTGTCTTTGAGGGCTTGAATACCGACTTCGATAATTGGCTCAGGTGTTTTTGGTCCGGTATCACCGATATGGAATTTATAAATTTGGGGAAATTTTTTGGTGGCTTCCAAAGCGGTTACTTCTGCACCAAATCCAAAAGATGTTTCGGTACCTAAATATTCCAGATCATGGTTGTAATCTACTTTTGGCGAGAGATCAGAATTGATAAATTTATCGGAAAGTTTCATACTAAAGAGATTTAATAATTTTATTTTTTATATCCTCTGGGCTCAATCCGGCCACCTCATAGACTTCCTGTACATTACCGGATTTGAGATAAGTATTGATACCGATAGAGCGTTTTTCGTAATCAGCCGGCAATAAGAAAGAATTCAAAAATCCGGTCCAACCGTTGTGAATAGTCGTTACTAGAGGACGTTCTTCGTCAGTCAAAACTTCTTGTGCACCAACTGGATTATTTTGTCGATATTCTTCAAATAATTCTGGAGAAGTGACGGCAATGATTTTTACATCATAATTTTTTTTCAAATCAGATAAAATTTCCAAAGTATTTAGCAATACTTGAGTACCGGAAATTGCCAAAACTATTTTTTTATTTCCATTTTTGGAAAATTGTTTATAAACATAAGCGCCGTTGATAGCCGCTTTGGCTGGTGGTACTCCTTGGCCACGTGTTAGCACCATCGTATCCGGACGAGTTACTGACAAAGCAATCGGTTCGCCTTTTTCCAGAGCATAAAATAACATTTCCACAGTTTCATTGGCATCAAATGGTTTGTATACTTTGATACCCGGTAGAGCGCTGTACAGACTCATCCAATATAGACCCTGATGTGTAGGACCATCTTCACCGGTTTCCGGACCGTCATGAGCGGCTAGCATAATAAAAAATCCTTTAGAGTTTGGTTTGAGATGATTGCCTATCAAAGCGAGGCGCACACAATTGCCAATCATAGTAGTAAATACGGCATAAGTACCAAAGACAGAGACCGGTTGAAATCCTCCCGGCAAAATATCTTGCGTCATGGCCGCTGACATCATCGCCATATTTTGTTCGGCAATTCCAAAGCGAATACCGCGTCCGTATGGATTTTTTTCATTGATAACGCCGTAAACATTTTCAGCTTGATTTAGCAACACCGAACCGCTAAGATCACCAGCGCCAGCATAAAAAAAGGCGGTTTGTTGCATAAGCCATTTAAACCAAGCGGCGGATGCTTTTCTAGTGGCTGTTTTTTCACCTTCTTTAAAAATTAATTCCGGCGGTAATGTTTCCGGTCGACGTAAAACAGTCGGATTTACCAACGGACGATTGGGGAGAGCGACAACCATTTGTTTTATCAAATCTGATTCAGTTTTTATTTTTTGGGTAGCTACATTTAGTCTATCAATCAGATAATGTTCATCCTCGGCAGTGATTTGCTCGCAAATTTTTTCAATGTCGTTGATTGTTTGTCCGGCAGTTCCCGGAATATCAAAACTAAGATTTTTCATGATAGCGACATATTCATCATGTTTGGCGGGAGTTCCATGGGAGGCGGCAGAATTTTCTTTAGTACCGTATGACTTGCCTTTGAGAGTGTGAGCAATTACGACGGTTGGCAAATTATTTCCAAAACCATTGGTGGCCAAACGATAAGCGTGTATTAATTCCAAAATTTTATGGCCATCTACCTCTATTACATTCCAACCCATTCCCAACCAGTGATTAATATAGGTAGAATTGATAACTTCTTCTATATGACCATCAATCCCAAAATGATTATAATCCAAACTGACTATCAAATTGTCGCTGTGGGTAGAAGACAAAACATTGCGCGCTTCATAACTCATCCCTTCTTCACTTTCCGCATCGCCCATTAAAACAAAAACTTTGGTATCGAGTCCGCAAGATTTGTGGGCAATAGCTATACCACCAGCGGCCGATAATCCGTGACCGGAGGGCCCGGTCGAAGTGTCAGCAAGCGGATAATAACTTTCAACATGTCCTTGGGGACCGTCTGAATGTCTAAAACGAATGAGGTCTTCCGGAAAAACCGGCTGTACTACTGCTTTGGAAAATTGTCGTCCGGTACGACGTAAACATTCGTAAATTAATGAATTAATGGAGAACAAAGCTGGTGTACAATGACCAGCACTCCAGATTAGACGGTCGCGTCCCGGATTTTTGGGATTGATTGGGTCAAAGGCCAAATTTTCACCAAGTAATAAGGCTAAAATTTGTTCGACTTTCGCGCTACTACCACCGGGATGTCCGGATTGTCCGGCTTCCACGGCAGCAAAAATAAAACCACGCATTATACGAGCTAAATTGGATAAACGTGCCGAATCAAACCACGACGGTTCGGTTAATTCTAATTTTTGTAAATTTAAATATTGAGATCCGAATTGGCAAAATTTAAATCTTTCCGGTTGTTCTTTTTTTAATTTTTCTAAATCGGTTTTTTCTTTTAGATCAAATGGCATATTAAAAAAAATTAATTATTTTATTATTTTTATTTATTATTTTTCCCAAAAACGTCCGTCGGCAAAAACTTGTTTTTTCCATTGGTAGTAATTTAAAAATTCACACAAAGTAAGTGGTTTGGTGGCATCGGTATCGTATTGATATTTTGTGCAATCAAGTTTATTTGGCATACTATAATTTATCATTCTTTTGCCGCTTTGATCAAGTTGATTGATATATAACCCAAATTCGTGCATTCCTAGAATATTAGGAAAATTTTGACGTTCATTAAATATCGAATGGCCTTCAAAGGCATTGGTGGTATTAATATTGAGCAAATTTAAAATAGTCGGTGCAAAATCTATGCCGGAAGAAAATTGGTCAATGTTTTTAGGTAAAATACTTTTTGGCACATAAACCATAAATAAATTCTCATCATAAAAACTTAATTTACCGACAATATCAGTAAAATAATCTTTGGTATAAGAAACTGGAAAAACGGCATGATCAGCGACGGTAATTACGATAGTGTTGTCATAAAACGGGCTGCGAATAAATTCTTCCCAAAATTTGGAAAAGGCATCATCGGTAGTATGAACGGAATTTAATAAATTATTTTTTTCATCGCTATATTTCACCATATCCTTAGCCAAATTAAACGGTGGGTGAGTATCCACAGTCGAGAGCATTATCAAAAATGGTTGTTTGGTTTGTTCTTGCATCATTTTCCAAGTAGCGGGAAAAAGTTGGTGATCAGAATAACCCCAAGACAGAGGTTCACCATCAATAAATTGTTTTAATTCATCGGTGCCAAAAAATTTCTGTGTACCCATGTCAGCAATGATAGTACCTTTATTGGCAAAATCTTTTTCTACAGCCGTGATATAGGCAGAATATTGATAACCGTTATTTTGCAAAATTTTTGGCAGACAAAGTAGATGGTGGTGACGTACACCACCGCTAGTAATTTCTTCATGTCCGGTTGGTGGTAAAAATGAGCACAGTTGAGAAAGCAGTCCGGTAACGGTTGGGGTGGAGGCGTTAAAATATTTGTGAAAAATCGTGGTGTTTTGATCTTTGGACATTTTGTCTAATCCCGGTGTCACGGCGACTAGATTTGGATTGTAAACTTCACTTAAACGACTGGAAAATGATTCCAAAAATACTATCAAAATATTTGGTTTTTGTTTTTGTAAAGCGGGCGGTAGCAATATCGTCGAGCTAACTGGAAAAATGCTGTCATGATGGTTGATGCTAAATTCATTTAAATTGTATTTGACACCGAATCGTTCCAGTTTTTTTTGAACAATCGGATTTAATTCTACGTGTGTGTTGTTGTCTGTAAAATAATTATAAAAATTTTTATAGATATTATATTCCGGAGTTGTTTTAAATGAAGAAAAGGCGACTAGAGAAACAATAGATATTATCAGGATTGCAAAATTGTAATAGCCCCAATATTTTTTTTGAATTTCTTTGTGAGCGGACAGTATTTTTCTTTTGAGAACGGTATAAATAGCCAATAGCGTTAACAATACCATCAGCAAAATAACGCTCAAACTGTTGATTATTACTCCCGATGAACCTTTGGCGTGTTCTAGAATAATTGGGCTCAAATTCAGGCCGGAAAAAAATAAAATTCCGGCGTTGGCTGACCATAAAATTAGAAAAAACGCAAAGGCCAAAATCCAAGTAGTTTTAACAATAATGGCTGGGATTTTTTTTAATTGCCAGTAAACAAGATCGGAAATGGAATAAAGTAACAGCCAAAACATAGTAATTGACCACGCGCGAAAGACAATTACATTATAAAATTTTGTGCCGGTATTCACGACCGCGTAGCGATATGTCCAAGATTGCAAACCAAGATTTATTGAAAAAATAAATAAAAAGAAAACAAAATAGAGGGTGTTGATTTTTTTCCAAATTATGGAATTAGGATGTAATGAAAGAGTTTTTTGAGTATGCCAAAAAATTAGGCATAAAATAAAAATGGCATAAATAATACTTAATATTTCTTGGCGAATAAAATAGATTAGGAAGGTGAGAGAAAAAACAAGAAATAATTTGTCCAGTTGATGATAAAATTCATTTTCCCAATAGGGATGACGCTTGGTTTTGTTAACTAAATATTTAAAAAATTTCTTAAATATTTGATAACCAATAAAAATAACTAACATTAATGTCGTGGCTTTAAACACAAACTGTCCGTGGTTGTGTTTAAAAAAATGATACCAACTCCAGCCGGCGGCAATAACAAAAGCGCCAATTAAAGAATTGGACGCTTGTGCTATTTTTTTTGTTAGATTACGCAGCATGATGATTGTTCCTCAATCTTATATTCCTTGTTGTCGCGTACTACATGTTTATCCTTTTTATCTTTTTCTCGTTGTGTAGTTTTGTGTTTTTTTAGTTCTTCTTCTAGGTGGTTGTGTACTTTATCAATGGCCTTGTATAAGTCTTGTTCGGTTTTTGATACAAACAAATCGTTCCCAGATAAATCCAGTTTACATTCACATATAAAGACGTCGCCTTTTAGATGATGTTGGTTTTCCTTGCCGACTATTATATGCGCACGAACGATTTTATCATAAAATTTTTCAAGACCGGTAAATTTTTTCTCGGCATAATCTTTGATCGCTTCGGTAAGCTCGATATTTTTTCCGGTGAGGTTGATTTGCATACACAATAATAAATAAATTAATAAATTTTATTGAACGATTTCTACTTCGGTTTCTAATTCCACCTTGAATTTATTATACGCTTTCTCTTTCATTATATCAACAATTTTTAAGACATCCGCTTGTTTGGCTTCGTTATAGTTGACGATAAAATTTCCGTGTTCATCAGATATTTTGGCGCCACCGATTGTTAGACCTTTTAAATTCAGCTGTTCCATGACCCAGCCGACTGGTACAGTGCCACGTTGCTGAAATAATTCCGGTAATTCTTTGGGGTCGCCCGGCCATTTGGCCAATTTAATATTTTTGAAAAAACTGCCAGCGGATGGGTGTCGAGGATAGCGTCCGGTGCGGTGTTTCATGTATCCTTGGACTTTTTCCATTATCTCTTTGCGATCTCCCGGTTGTAGTTCAAACCAAGTGCGCAAAACGACGTCTTTATTAAACTTAAAGAGACTTTCGCGATAGCCAAATTCACAATCACTGTTGGTCACTTCGACAACTTCACCGTTGCGCCAGATTTCTACTTTGGAAATACTATGAGCGATATCCAAGCCCATAGCCCCGGCGTTACCCCTTACCGCACCGCCGACTGTCCCCGGTACACCAATTGTCCATTCCAAACCGGCCAGACTGTTTTTACAAGCCCAATTTAGCACAGCACCAAGTTGGGCGCCGGCTTCAGTAATAATAGTGTTGCCAATTAATTCGATTTTGGTAGTTTGTACTTTGATTGTGACACCTTCTATACCCTCGTCTGGCATCAACAAGTTTGAACCACCGCCAATGATAAAATAGTTGATTCCCACGCCACTGAGATAGTTCAACAAAGCAACTAATTTTTGAGTATCAGTGACCAATACGAGGTATTGAGCTGGTCCACCAACCGCAAAAGTGGTTAATTTGGAAAAAGGAGAATTGAGCTTTAAGTCGCCGTAGTTTTTTAATTCAGTGTATAATTCGTCCATAAAAGCGTATTTAATTGCCAAAACAGTAATATTTTAGTATAATCTGGTAGTATGAAATTTTCCCTCAACCAACCGGTTATATATGTAGCTCGCGATTTAGAGCGGGCTTTGGGTTTGCCGATAACAACTAAAGGTTACTATATTATCTCAAATTATACCACCTTTGCCAATAGTTTGATAAAAGGTAGGAAAAATATTTTGTTAATAAAGGGTGATGGTCTTTTGGATACTCGAGAATTGCTAGCACAAGACAAAGTCGTCAAATATATTAACGAAATTGAAGACGCTCAAATTTTAGTTTTTAAAAACACTATACAAATTGAAAAGATTTGTTTGGAGCATGATTGGAAATTATTAAATCCGCCAGCGGAACTGGTATCAAAAATTGAAGAAAAAATTACTCAAGTAGAATGGCTTGATAATTTTAAAAAATATTTACCGCCATTTGAAATAAAAATTTCTAAAAAAATAAAATGGTCCGGTAATAAATTTATTTTGCAATTTAATCGCACTCATACTGGTAATGGTACATTGCTGATTGAAAATGAAAGTCAATTAAAAGAAATTCAAACAAAATTTCCCAATAGGGAAGTGCGGGTTACCAAATTTGTGGAGGGAATAATGTTTACCAATAATAATATTGTTTGTGGAAAAAAAGTGTTGGGTGGTAATATTAGCTACCAAATTACCGGGTTAAAACCATTTACCAATTTTCCATTTGCGACAGTGGGAAATGATTGGGCTTTGCCTCATAAAATTTTATCGATTAAACAAAAAAAAGACTACGATAAAATGGTTCAAGATATCGGTAAAAAAATGATGTTATCCGATTGGAAAGGCTTGTTTGGTGTCGATATAGTCTGCGAGAAAAAAACCGGTAAATTGTATTTGATTGAAATTAACGCTCGTCAGCCAGCTAGCACTAGTTTTGAATCGCAGTTACAAATGGAAAAAAATAAAAATGGTTCGACGACTTTTCAGGCACATCTTTTGGCTTTATTGGGTGAACAGAAAGCCTCTCCAAAATTAATTGTAATTAAAGACGGCGCTCAAATCACACAAAAAGTAATATCGATGAAAAACAAAATCACTTCAGTTGGATTGTCAAACAAAATTAAAATTTTAAAAAAGAAAAAAATTCAGGTTTTTCTTTATGACAATATCAAACCCGAATCAGATTGGATCAGGATGCAATCTAATAGTGGTCTGATAGATAGTCCCAATGTTTTAAACAAATTAGGTCAAGAACTGAAAAGTTTTTCAGTTTCTATTTTAAATAATTAAATATGCTTTCCCTTAAGGCACAAAAGATATTAGATAATTATTTTAACTTACCCTTTGAAGGGGTAAAAGGCGTACGTTGTCCATATTTCAATAATGTTAGATTAAAACAGCGCGCTCAATTGCGAGTGCTCATTGGTAAAGGTACTCCAAAAGAAATTGTGGAGGAATCAAAAATTATTTCTATCCAATATCACGCCGGTTTGTTTGATAAAGCCGGGTATTGTTGTTTGCATAATGAACATACTGGTAAAGAGGTTAACAGTGATGAAGTCAGGAAATTTTTGATTGATCACAATTTAGGAGTAGAGTGTTCTGGTTTTGTCACTCAAATTTTACGCGTCCATTTTCAAGAAACAAAAAATATTGATATCGCTTGTAAGTTTTTTATTGTTTCACCACGATATTTTTTGCGTTGGTTAATTGCGCTACTACGGCCGATCGAAAATATTGGTGTCCGTCGTTATATTGACGATCATAACACTAAACAAATTGCATGGAATGAGGCGCAGGTCGGTGATGTGATTGTGATGCTTGAAACTGGTATAAAAAATAACTATAATCATATTTTGTTGATTATAGATAGAACGGGTGACACGTTAAAATATGCACATGCTCGGGCTTGGAATAGTGAAGGAAAATATGGGCATGGGGTGGCTATGGGAGAAATAAAAATTTCTAATCCAAGTGACGCGCTACTAGATCAAGTTTGGACAGAGTTGTCCTATGTAAACGAAAAAAATGAAACTTGGCAAGAAGCCAAACGAGCCAAAATTTTACAAGTGCGTCGGATAAATTTTTAAATTTAAACTACAACCTCAATGTTTGTTTTATTTCTTTCACTTT